>CANSRH010000004.1 GCA_947649365.1 uncultured Mycoplasmatota bacterium
TACAGAAGAGAATTTATATCGAATTATTGGAGTCCTACCTACTCAATCAACTGAAAGTGGAGAATATAAAAATCGTGTAAAACTTATTAAAGAAACATCATGGTCAGGAAATGAAGTAGATAACGCAGAAAGCCAATATGCACCAAACAATAAAGGATATATGTGGGACAAAAGTACTCAAAATAAATGGGAAAATGGATCTTTACAAATGACTTTGAATACAGAATATTGGAGCAATATAAAACCTTACCAAAAATACATAGAAAATACAAAATGGTATTTAGGAGGCATAGATCATACCATCCAACAGACAAATTCAAGCAAAGACTTTTATAAACAAGAAAGAAGTAATACCAAAGGATATAGTGGGGGAGAAACAAGTTTTATAGGAAAAATAGGACTGATGTATCCAAGTGATTATGGTTATTCATTAGGATTAGAGAACGAAGAACAATCCATTTATCCTAATCGATTGAATTATATAAATAATTCATGGATATATAGTGGAGAAAATAAATATCACGAATGGACAATTAGCCCAGAAGTAAGTAATGTTACCTCAAAGATAGCTTATGCATGGTATATAAATTTTGGAGGAGATTTAGTTCCAGAGCGAGTAAGTGCAACATCAATGTCATTAAGTGTTCGTCCAACCTTTTATTTAAAAGAAGACGTATTATACAAAAATGGAGAAGGAAGTAAAGAAGATCCATACAGAATAAGAATAGAAGAACAAGAAAAAACAGATAATTTTAGTAATTATATAATAGCAAAAAGTGAAACAGAATCTTCTATAGAAATAATAAATCACGAAGAAACAGAGCAAACGCCAAGTTTAACAGATTATAGATATGTGGGAGCGAATCCAAATAATTATGTCTACTTTGGTTGTGAAGTAAATTGCACCGAAGAGAATTTATATCGAGTGATTGGAGTAATACCTACACAATCTAGTGAAAGCGGAGAATATGAAAATCGAGTAAAATTAATCAAAGCGAGCAATTGGAAAGGAAAAACTGCCAGTTCATCATCCCAAGCATCTAATGGATATGGATATTTTTGGACAACAACAGATTATACAAATAAATGGGAAAATAGTTCTACAAAAGGAGTGTTAAATGGAGAGTATTATAATGATTTGGGAGAATATAAATATTATATAGGTTTAGCCAAATGGTATTTAGGAGCACCACTTTATAGTGATAATAAAAATTATACTGTAAAAGATTTTTATACTCAAGAAAGGAGCACCACACAAGGCTATAGTAAAGGGGAAATTAATTATATAAGCAATGTAGGTTTAATGTATCCAAGTGATTTTGGTTATTCTATTACTGGAGGAAACAATGGAGAACTTTGGACTTCACAAGCCCAATATGGAAATAGAGTAGAATACCAATACAACTCATGGTTGTATAATTTAGAAAATAAATACTATGAATGGACTATATCTCCAGAAAAAGTATATTATTCAAATGCAGGAGCTTTTGCTTGGTATCTTAATTACGAAGGGTATTTTGTACAAGCAGCTACACATTATGGTTCTTATATATATGGAATACGTCCAACCTTTTATTTAAAAGAAGAAGTACAATATCAAAGTGGGGATGGAAGTATGGAGAATCCATATCAAATAGGCTTATGATCAACTTAAAAGAAATAAGAAAAAGTAAAAAACTAACACAGAAAGAATTAGCTGAATTTTTAGGAATCAAGCAACAACAATACCAAAGATATGAAAGTGGAAAAACCAAAATCCCTTTAGATACCTTAGAAAAAATAGTAGAAATATGCAATTACAAGTTAATTATTATAAAAAATAGAAAAAAAGAAATTTAGAATAGAAATGGTGTTTTGTCATAAGCACCATTTTTTTATTGGCATAAAATAGACTAGAAAGGAAATGGTAGAATGAAAACAAATCGTTGTATGGACAAAAGTATGTTTGAAACAAATACAACAGAAATGAGTATGGATATGAATACAGGAATGCCTAATATGATGGGATGTAATTGCCCTAATCCACAAAATATGATGGGATGTGGATGTACTCCACAAAACATGATGTGTCCACCTATAATGGAATGTCCTCAAGTAAGATGCTGTCATAGAGTCATCAATTACGAAGTACCACACATTATACCATGTCATACAAAAATGATTAATCATCACGTTTATAGACATACTTATCAACCATGTTTTAGTTATTCAGAAGAAGACGAATGTTCTGAAGTTTACGATCAAAAATGTTGCTAAAATCTCGATTTTCGAGATTTTTTTAAGAAAAAACAATAATAAATTTTTACAAAGCAGTAGTTATTTAAACTAGAAAGACCGAAAAAAGGTCATTTTTTGTCTTTAATTGTCGAAAGAAAAATGATATAATGCTAACTAAGGTGATAATAAAATGCAAGACAAAGGATATACCATACCAGAATTAATCATAGTCATTATCGTTGTAGGAATTTTTTCTATTGTAGCCATTAACAAAGCAAGTTATGCTTTTGTAGATACAGATACCATCGGAGAACAAACCGAACATTTAATATTAATAAAAAGTGCTTCTACCTATGCAAACACAATAAAAGAAGAATTGAAAAACGAACCAATAAGATACATTTTAGGTAGTGATTTAGTAAATGCTGGATATTTAGTAGACGATGAGAATACTTATGCAAATGTGAAAATAAAAATAAATTATAATGACACAACAGATCAAATTTCTGTAGAAATTTTAAAATAATATGGCCATAACAAAAACAAACTTTATAAACTTTACAAGATGTCCTAGATATGCAGGACTAGAAGAAATAAAAAAAGAAAAACTAGAAGCAGATATCAGTTTAGATAAATACAAAGAAGAAGAAAAACTAGAACAATTAAAAGAATTAGCAGATGGTATGTTAGAAATAAATGAAGAAACAGGGGAAGAAACAGACTTAGTAGACAAAATAGATCGTCAGCTAGAAGCGATGATGGACTATTACAAAATTGTTGAAAAAGAAGCAGGAAGAATTAGTGAAACCACATTTGGAGGAAAATCAATCTATGCAGAAAAAACAAAAGACCAAGAATGTTTTGATTTTTCTATGCATGGCATAAGATACATGTGTTACGTTGACATTTATAATGAAAGTGAAGACCATATACATATTATTGAAGTAAAAGCAACTACTAGTAAAAAATACATGGAAATGGTAGGAAATCATCCAAAAGGAGAAAAATATTCGATCTGGGAAAGAATAAACAATATTAACTATTTAAAAGGGGAGTTAGAAGGATACAACATAGAAACAGAAATGCCTTTAAAAAAATACGAACAAAAAAAAGCAACCTTATTCGACCGCTTTCGTCTAGGAAGATATGTTTATGATTTAGCCATACAAAGATATTTTATTGAACACGAGTACAAAAGTACACATACCGAAGAAAAATTAAAACATTTTCATTACTATTTAGGTGTATTAAATGCAGAATATATATTTGATGGAACCTATGAGGATGGAAAACCCATTTATAAAAAAGATGAAAATGAAAATGAACTAATTACCTTTTTTGATATGACAAAAGTTACAGAAGAATACCAAGAATGCATTGACAGAGATCGTGAAAAACTAGAAAGATATCTTCATGATTTAGATGTTTCAAGTTATCCTTTAGGGGAATATTGTGGTAACAAAAGCAAAGGAGGATGCAAATATTTTAATCCGATATGCGGAAAAAAAATACCTTCTAAAAATTCTAGTTTAAATTATATCAACAATGCTGCAGGCTTTGTACGTGAAGATGGAACAAGAATCAAAGGATTAGAACTAATCAACGAAGGATATCTACGAATGTTAGACATTCCAGAAACATGGATAACAAAAAGAAAACACGAACTTCAAAGAGAATGTTTAGAATTTGATAAAGTATATGTAGACAAAGAAAAAATTGCTATGGGTTTAAAGCAAATTGAATATCCTATTTATCATTTAGACTTTGAAACCATGCCTTGTCCTGTTCCTAGATACAAAGGAGAATGGCCCTACATTCAATCTCCATTTGAATTTAGTTTGCACATTGAAAGAGAGCCAGGAGTATGTGACAAAGAAAAAGACAACATTGTATTTTTAGCAAAAACACATGCGGATGAACGAGAAGAAATGATAAAAGCAATGCTTCAACATATGGATCCTGATAAAGGGACCTTATTCGCTCAAAATGTTCCTTTTGAAAAAGGAAGAATCAAGGAATTAGCGAAGATGTTTCCTCAATATAGAGAACCACTCATGAAGCTTTATGAAAGAGGATTCGATTTATTATGGCTTGTCAATACCAATAAAAAAATGTATGAAGAATTAGGTTTTGACGAAGAAAGAGCAGCAACCTTTAACTTTTATGACAAACGTTTATCTGGTTCTTTTTCAATAAAAAAGACACTACCCGTATTTAGTGATTTACGTTATGACAACTTAGTAGTAAAAAATGGAACCGAAGCCATTGTAGAATATGCCAATTACGAAAAGATGAGTAAAGAAGAATACGCATTAAAATACCAAGCTCTAATCATTTATTGTCAACAAGATACTTGGGCCATGGTAGAAATAGTAAAAGCTTTACGAGAACTTGTAAAAGATATGTCAAAAAATGACGAAAAAGTTGTAATGTTTACATGATATTTAGTATGATAGTATTGTAAGGACGTGATTGATTATGCTATATCCATCAATAGATAGACTATTAAATATTGTAGATTCAAAATACAAATTAGTACATGTTGCTTCTATTAGAAGTAAACAAATGTCTGAAAATGATCATTATCAAATGAAAGAAAACGAATACTATAACAAAAAAGAGTTGGGAAGAGCATTAGAAGAAGTAGAAAAAGGTTTAATTACATTGAAAGAAAAAGAAATGTAAATTTTAAAACTTTTCTAAAAAAGTACTTGCGAAACCAAAAAGGTTATGATATTATAATCTTGTTCTTTTGGGGAATTAGCTCAGCTGGCTAGAGCACCACGTTTGCACCGTGGGGGTCAAGGGTTCGAATCCCTTATTCTCCACCAATTTTAAGAATAAAGCCTTTAAATAAGGGCTTTTTTTAATGTTTTAATAATATTTATGTCTTATTTATGTCTTATTTTTGACAAAAAAAAATTAAAGTGATATAAAATCACCTTAATTTTTAAAGATTTTTTAATGAATCCGCAATGGTTTCTAATTCATTTTTATACATGTGAGAATAAGTATTTAATGTTGTAGCAATATCTCCATGTCCTAAGTATTTTGCTATTAATGTAATACTTGCACCTTTATTGATTAAAAGGGAAGCACAACTATGCCTAAAATCATGTATTCTAATTTGTTTTATCTCGGCTAGTTTACAATTCTTATTTTTATGATTTTGTATTGTTGTCGTAGACAAAGGATTTACATTGCCAAATACAAACCATTCTTTGGAAAAATTATAAATATTCATAGAACGATTATACATACTTTTTAAATCATTAATTAAAGTTTCATTTTTAATTATTAATTTTCGATAACTTGCTTTTGTTTTAGGAGTTAATATTTTGTATTTTATCCCTTTTATTTTAGTTGTTAAATTTTTATTTATATTGAGTTCTCCAGAATCGAACTTAATATCATTCCAAGTTAAGGCTAATGCTTCACCTTGCCTTAGACCACAAAAATATAAAAGTTCAAAAAAAGTTTTATAAACTAAATTCTTTTCTTGCACTATAAATTTTTTAAATTCTTCATACGTGAAAAATAACATCTCTTCTTTTAATTCGTTTGGATCAGTAAAGTTAACCATTTTATGTAAAACTGAATTTAAAGCATTAATATTAAAATATTTTATAGCATAATTTAAAACGGTTCGTAAATTTTTATAAATGTTATTCTTGTAAATCGTTGATAATGATTTTTTGTTTAATTCTAATTTCCATTGGTTAAAATGACTATTATTAAATTCAGAAACATTAATATTAAATAAACTTATATAATATTTTTCCTTTTTCTTTATGCTCTCAAAAGAGGTAATCTTTACTTTATCTTTTTTAAAATCTAAAAAACTTAACCATAATTCTTTAAAAGTAAGATTATTCGTAAAATCATTATTTTTGATTTTATTAACAAATTCTATTTCAGCCGTCTGTGCCTCTTTTTTTAAATCATAAAATTTAGAATTTTTTTGTTTTGTATTCCCTTGTAAATCTTTATAATAAACACGAAATTGCCATTTTTTTGTGTTTTTGTTTTGATATATTGCCATAATTTAATTATTTCCTTTCTATATTCCTATTTCATAATCTTTTTTCTCTTTTTCTTTATTTTTCCCATAGTCGTAATTATCATTAATAATAGAATCGGCTAAATCTTCGTAATCTTCTACATATTTTTTAGGTTCTCTTTTTAAAACTTTATCAATAGCATTACACATTTTGTTAAATAATTTTTTCCATTTTTCTTTTTCTTTATTAAATTTGATTTCTAAAGTGTTAACTAATTCTTTTAATTTACTATTTTCTTTTTTTAAATTTTTGATAGTTGATTTTTGTTCCTTAATTAAATTATCTCTTTTGATTAATTCCTTATTATTTTTAAAACTATCATTTTCAGTAGTTAGTTTTTGAATAGCCATATCTTTTGTTTCAATTTCACTTTGTTGTAAGACATTAATTTGTTCTAAATTTTTTGAATAATCTATCATTTTTTGAATATCGTTTGAGTTATAACCTACAATAGATTTCTTAGGATTTAATACCTCTTTATTTGTTGATTTAGTAGCCTCTACAAGACTATTTTTAGAATTTTCAAGTATTTGTATTGTATCTCTTTTTTCTTGCTTTAAAGCCTCTAATTCGGCTTTATTTTCTTCTATTTCATATTCAAGTTTGGTCTTATGTTCGACATGAGAACCAATATTGCCTCTATCTAAATTAAAACCTCGTTCAGTGATAAATTTGTTAAAGGAATCTTGTAGTTTTGCATAAGAATTTTGTCCACCTTTATCTTTCCAAAATTGGTCATTGTTTAATAATTTTCCTTTTACTTTTTCATAAACAATTTTGCCATTGTTATCTCGTAGTAGTTTAGGAACAAGTGTAATTTCTCCTTTTTTATTTTTGGTTTCTTCTTTTACTACATTTCCATTTTTATCTTTTACATAACATTTTCGATTAACCTCATTAACGATAGGTAGAAAATAGGCTTGTAGGTGAGGAGTATCTTCGTCATAATGAATTTGTGCAAGAATTATATTTTCTTCTCCAACAAATTCTTTTAGATAATCCATACAAGAGTCGAAAAAATAGGTTACGGCTTGTGGTATATCTTCTTTGGATTTAATGTAAGGGACTTTTACAATTTGTCCTTTTTTATCTCCTGTTTGATAAACTCTACCACTATCAATAAATTTCATTCCTAAAGTCTCAAAAAATTCACAACCACTTGTGAATGTAACACCATTCAGTAAATTGGTGTTCGGTTTATTTAGATATTCTATATTTCTATTTTTTAAAGTTTGTTTTACCTCTTGGTATAAATTTCTTTCGCTCATTGATACATATTCAACATTAAATTTTTTTCTTTCTTTGTCATAATTTCCTGTGCCTTTTCTATCTTTCATTTCAACACCGACATTATATAAATCTTTTTGTTTAAATTTGTTTTCTATTCTTAATACTTGTTTGCCATCGTACATTTAATTCCCCCTTTGCTTGGCTTCGTTAGTATAAAAAGGTCTTTTAGACCTATCTCACTAGGGCATAGCCCATTATCGTGAGTTTAGAGAAATATCCCTAAAAACCCTTTGCTTGTTTTGCACAATTGCCTAAACTTTCGTAAAGGCAAAAGTTTCAAACAAGTAAAAATAAGTATCATTCCGACACTTATTTTTAAGGAAATTATAAAAGGGTAGTGCCTTTTATAATTGTAAAAATATTCACTATCGCCAATTTCATTTTCTTACGAAAACAAAACTTGCCTCGTTCATTTTTTACTATAAAAATTAATCATTTTCATAATTCGGTTCTTTATATTTAGCAGTATATATTCTTTCAGTAGCCGTTCTTTTTTGCTCAATATAAAGTCCTTCTTTTTCTAAATTAAGTAAGTTATTATTTAGTAATTTTCCAAATGCTGATGAAGTAATTTGTAAATTCAATTTACTTGTTATCTCCGAAGCAGTGAAAGAAAAATCTTTTTGCTTAATTGCATAATTTAGAAAAGTTAAAATATTGTAGTTTAAATCTTCATATTCAATTTCGGATTTTTCAAACAATAATTTTTCGTTTCTTTTTAAAACAATTTCTAAACCCTCATAATCTCGGCTTTCATAGTTTAATAAGATTTTATTTTTTATATTATTATCTTGTTTTAAAGTGATTTTTCCATCAACTGAACCATCAATAGCGGTACTACCTAGAGAGGTATTACTCTTATTTAAGTGATGGATTATTAATATTGTAAAATTATATTTTTTACATAATTCTCTAAATTTTGGAATTACAACTTGCCCCATATCTTGATAGTTATTTAAATCATAACCATTATTTAAATCAATTCCACTAAACATATCTATAATTACAAACTTGCCATTATAATCAGTAGAAAAGGTTTGAAATTGCAATTGTAAGTCCATTAAATTAAGTTTTCTTTCATTAGGATTTTGATCGATAAGTAAAAAGTTGTTATCGTTAAAATTTAATTCCATCTTATCAATTCTATCTATTAGTTGTGTAGAATTCATTTCCGTGCTAATATATAGAACAGGAGATGGGCTAGTTCTAAATCCTAAAAAAGGTTTGCCTGTAGCAATAGAGTTAGCAAGTTGTAATGCGAATAAGGACTTGCCAACTTTTGGTCTTGCTACTAGACAATATAAGCCATTAGATTTCATAAGGTTATCAACTATGAAATCTTTTTTTGTAAAATCTTTTCTCATTTCACTTATTGTTTTCAAACTTTGTTGCTCCTTTCTAGTTCAAGATTTCTTTAGCCATTTTTTGTAAATAACTAATATTTATTTTTAAATAACTTACAACCTCATTCATAGGTAGTAGTTTGTTAGGTAGAGAATAACCTTTATTTTCTAGTTCGATTTTAATCTCATTTTTAAGTTTTAAAGCATTATTTCTTCCCAATCCTGTCAAAAGTTGTAAGTCATTAAGATTACACCATTGTTTAGATATTAAATTTAAAGTTTCTTTTGCACCCATTGAATCACCTCACTTTCATTTTTTTAGTTATGATGGTTTTAGTGTTACCAACAACTCCCTTTTAGGATGTATATAAAGTTTTTAGCCTTATATGTAACGAGGATTTTAGATTATCCACAACTCCCGTACCAATAGGGTTATTTGCCTTGTACTTATTTAACGAGTCGGCATATCGGCGATTTCCAACTCTATTTAATTGTCAAAGAACATTGTCTTTGGGGCTTTTTGGCTACTATAACTTTATTAAAAAAGAGTTTCCAAATAGCCCCCTGACAAACCTAATATAATATACATGGGGCTAAATGTCAACTATAAAATAAATTTTTTTAAACATTTCTAAACAATAGTTAAAAATCAACAAGTAGACAAATAGCACCATTTATGATAAAATTACAAACGAAAGAGGTGGTATTCTCATGGAAGCAAAAGAAACAATAAATGTTGTCATGGGAAAGCACATGGCTGAATTAAGAAATCAATTTGGTCTATCACAAAAGGAAATATGTCAAGTTATAGGTGCAAAAAGAGATACTTATAAAGACTATGAACTTGGAAGAAGAGCGACACCTTTACAAACTTTAAGAGATTTAGCAAAGTTTTATAAAGTATCAGCAGATTATTTTTTTGAAGATATGCCCGAGTTATCAATCGAAGAGAGAAGAAAATTATATCAATATTCAAATGCTGTTTTAAATGATAAACAAAAGTATATTGCACTTGATTTAAATAATCCCAATGCTATGAAAGAATATTTAGAACAAGAAGAATTAAAGGCACAAAGTAGAGTAAGATTAAGAGTTAAAAATCTTCGATTAGAGAATAACAAAACACAAGAGGAACTAGCAAAAATTTTAGGTGTTGAAAAATCCACCTATAATAAATATGAAAATGGCAAGCGAAAATTTAGTAATGAAATCATAAAAAAAATAAGTGATTATTACAATATCAAAGTTAGTGATTTAGTTGATTAAAAAAATGACAGCATGACAGGAAAAAGTGAGAGATACCCCCACCCAAAATTTGCTGTCATAGTGTCATTAATAAGTTATAAAGGAAGAAATTTATTATAATTCTTCTTTTTTATTTTTTTTTAAATATTTATTCATTGCTTTAATGGCTTGTTTTTCATTCTCTAAATTTTCTAATTCTTTATAAGAGATACTATCAAAGTGTAAGACACCTTTAATACACTTTAATTGATGTTTAGTACTTATTTTTTGAGTAGATATTTTTAAAATGTCTTTATCTCTCATAATGATTTCTAACTTGTTATTTGAATCAACTAAAATTTCCATAGGTTCTCCTTAAATAAAATCAATAAAGTAACTTTTTAAAAGTGCATTTTCTGGTTGATAAGGAACATATTCTATTAGTGAATAGAAGAAATCTAATTGTTTTTGATTTTTTATATATTCTTTGTTTACAAAGGTTTCTAAAATTTCACAAAAGAAATCAATTAGATTAATGGCATCTTCTTCGATAAGATTTTGATTGTCCGCTATATAGCCAAAAAAAGTTTTTAATTCTTTAAATTCTTTATCATTATTCTTATCAATTGTTTCTTCAATGTAATCTAAAATGTATGAATTGAAATTCTTGGTATCTAAAATAAATTTCCATATATAAATTCTATTATCATGAACGATTTTATCATGTATTAAAGGGATTATCTCTTTATAAGAAACATTGGCACATAACATAATGAGTAATTCTTCAATAAATGAGATTATATCGGATTCACCATTTTTAAAATCTGCTAAACCTTTTGTTGAAAATTTATTTAATAAGTATATTGACCATTCTATTGCTTTTTCTTTATCATATAGATACATTTTATCAACAATTTCTTCTATCGCATAAAATTCTCTATTATATTGTAAATTTTTATTTAATATTTGGAATAAATCAATAAGATATTCTTTTCCTTGCAAGTTATCTTTTATTTTTATTTGAAATACCTCCTTTCTTTAAAATCTTTAAAGTTTAGTAAAATAAAGATATTTTTTAGTAAGTTCTTAGTTTTTACTAACTTTATTATAAAACTAATCTCCTAAACTTGCATACTTTAAGGGTTGTTTAGTGTAATAAATAAAAATCGTATCATATTAATTGTAAGGTGATACGAATGGGTTTAAAGCATACTTTTGGCAAAAATCTCAAATATTTTAGATATCGTAAAAAATTAACTCAAGCAAAGTTGTCCGAAAAAATAAATGTTAGTGTAAATTATCTTGGACGACTTGAGAGAGGTAAACATAGCGCGGATTTTGATGTTATAGAAAACCTTGCAAAAGTATTAGAAATACAACCATTTGAATTATTTTTAGAACCCAAAGATAATAAATTACCTCGTAGAGTAGATATGCAATAAGTAGTAGACTAGAGTACTACTTTTTTATTATAGCAAAACACATAATCGTATGCAACTGCATAATTAAAAATTAAGTTTTTATTTTGAGAAAATATTTTTGGTGATTTGTAGTGGAACAAGGATTATTAAAAGAAATTCGAGAAAATAACGATAATACCCAACAAGAAATAGCAGATATCTTGAATGTTAAAAGAGGCACTTATGCTTCTTGGGAATGCGGTAGTGATTTAATTCCTACAAGAAAGTTGTATATTTATGCAAATTATTATAAAAAATCTATTGATTATATAATGGGATTATCTAAAGAAAATACTAAGATAATATGTAATAAAGATATTGATTTAAATCTAATAGGAGAAAGGTTAAAAATAATTAGAGATAAAGAAAATTTATCTCAATCAAAAATTGCGGAAAGTATAGGAATAAATCAATCAACTTGGTGGGCTTATGAAAAAGGAAAAACTTTAATTACTACCGCTAGTTTAATTTCATTATCTAAACAATATAAATATTCTATAGATTGGATTTTAGCACGAATATAAATGAAAATAATTTATATCTTATTTATGTCTTAAAAATTTTATTTTTTATTAAATTTTCTTAAAGTTTACTAAACATTTTTAAATTAAATATGTTGCAATAATCTTGACTTGAGGGATTTTATAACAAAAAGGTTGGAGAATATCGTACCCTTATTCTCCACCAGATTGATAGTTACTCGAACTTTTTATTCGAGAGTAATAAATATTAACTAGAAGTACCGTCTAGTTTTTTTGTTATTTAAGAAATTAGAATAAGGAAGCCTTAAAAAGGATTGAAATGATATATAGATTTGCTTGTATTAAGCCTATTATTAAACAAGGAAGTATTATCAATATTAAAGGATGAAAATGATATTGTTAGAGATACATCAAAAGAGATAGAATTAACAAATTATACTGAAGAAAGGGGACTACGATTATTTTTAAAATCGTAGTCCTTAAATACTAAATGGTATCAATTTAGTAAACACACTTGTACATTGACACAATAAATAAACGTGTGTATATGAATATGATTTACAATTTTAGAGCGGTTTAGAAATTAAAACTGTGTTATAATATGTATAGACATGGAGACGTTATCTATGACAAGTAAAGAATTATATGAAAAATATTTAGAGGCACTAAAAGAAAGATATGAATTAGAAAATAAAATAAGTGATTATATTGAAAAATGGAAAAATGGTGAAACAGTATTAAGTACAAAGTTAGTTGAAGAAGCAATTGATAAAGGATATGAAAGATTGGAGGGCTTAAAACAATTAGAACAAAAATTACATCAAGATTTTATTTCTATGGAAAAAAGTGAGCAAGAAAAAAGATCTGCTGATACATCATTAAGAGCAAAATTAGGGCAAGCACCTTCAAATATAACTATAATAGGTGGAGTGTTATCTTCAAATGCAAATGAATCACATCTAATAGGTGAAGAAAAAACAGATGAACAATTAGAGCAAGAAAAGAATCAAATGTTGGAAAGCATAAAATCAAAAGTTCAAAGTGGAGAACTTACTTTAGCTGAAGCATCAAAACTTGTTAATGATGTTAATATATCATATGGATTTTATGATAAACAAACACCAAATATTGAAAAATCAGGTGGAAGACATATGTAATATATTAATTTACAATAAAAATACAAGTTGATGAAAGTTGTGTTATAATATAGTTAGTTAAATTTATTACTAACTATTTCTTTTGCTCAAGAAGTTGTTGTACTTCTCTCTGTCGGGCACCATTGGGAAATCTGTTCTAACTTTTTAGAACTTTAATATACAAAGTATCAATTTCAAAAGAAGTTGATATTTTTTTGATTAGGGAAAGGACAGATAAAATGGTAAGTATAGTTAGCAAAGAATTACACTTTGATGAAGAGTTAAAAAAGAAAATAGAATTTATATGTGATTTTTGTAATACTAAACCAACAATTATAAATGGATATATCAAAAACATAAAAAGAACAAACCTAGTATATACAAATGACACACAATAATAAAATCTATGATTTACTTTATTTTAAAAGGATTATTGAAGATTATAATATAAAATTAGAATCCATACAAAATGAAAAAGTAGATGATGAAAACTTAAAAATAGTTGTATCAGTAATAAAATAAATAAAATTAGTTGTGTTCTTAAAAACTATGATATAATAGAAAACAATTAATTTTCGAGGGGGAATATAAATGAAATATACTTATGAGAGTCAAGAGAAAGCATTAAAATATTTAATTGAAAATTCACCACATGATATGGAAAAATTTCAAAGTTTATACAAAGTGGAAATCGAAGGAAAATATAGAGCAGAAATTCCTTTACATGATATATTGTTTAGTGATGTATGGACTGCGGAAGAAAAAGTACAATTAATCAAATTATATGGACACAATGATGAAAAAAAGTATGAACATAGAGTTTGGACTTACAAAACTTATGAAAGAGACATTGGTTATAGCGTTGGTATTGAGGGATTACCTTTAATTGATGAGTGCATAAAGGAGAAAAATTTTTCTGGAGTACAAGCATTATTAAGTTTAGATAATCATATTTCAGTAGCAACCATTATACGTATTATTAGGTATATTGATGATCCAAGTGAACGTTATAAATTTTGTGAGTTAATCGTTAATCATTATAAAGACAAAGAAAGCATTAAAGCATATAGAGGAACTGGTAATCAATGCGATTTAAGAGAGATACCATCTTTATGTGATCGTTATCCTGAATATACTGGTTTTTGGGATGAAACTTTTTGGAAAACTGTTAGTTCAATGGAATATATTTGTGGCACTAATGATTTAGAATTAATTAAATTGTTCTTACCAACTGTTAAAAATATTAAACCACTATTTATGTTTGCGGTAAGAAGCAAAAATATTGAAATGGTAAAATTATTTATTGAAGCAGGAGCAGATGTTAATTTTCAAGATTTAGAATTTGAAAATGATAATAATAGAAGATTATTTAAAACACCTCTAAAAATCGCTATAGATAATAATGATTTAGAAATGGTAAAATTTTTGCATCAAAATGGAGCAAATTTAGACTTTGTAGATAAAAGCGAAAGAATGCAAGAGTTTATTGGCAATTTAGGAAAAGATAAATCTGAAAAAGAAACACATCAATACAAAGACTATTGGGATAGACACGATTATATTGTTTGGACCAAAACTCCACTTGAGTATGCAATTACCTTAGGAGCTGCTTCTCTTATTGATCAAGATTTAATTAACAATAATTCAACAAGAAAAAATGACAGTTTTGAAAAGCAATTTAAAGATAGAATGGATATTGTAAAATATTTATATGAAAATGGAGCAACTTTTGGTGAAGGTCAAATAAATTATACGGATTTAATATGTTTTGCAATTAAATCTGATGATTTTGATTCTACTAAATACTATTTTGAAGAGGCATTAAAAAAAGGTGACAAATTAGATTTTGTTAAAATAATTAGTTTTATACATATTCCTGGTGTCGTTAAAACATCTTATCATTCTTCAACACATTATAAGTCATTTGAAGAAGGTGCAAAGCCTTGGTTTAAAATGTGTGAAGAATATTCAAAAAAAATGGATAAAGAAAACTATAATGAAAATGTAAAATTAATGTTAGAAAAGCTATTTAGTGAATTTAGTTTTAATGAATATCAATTTAATAGATACAGAGATGTAATAACAGATTTTAGTAAAGCATTGCCAAAAGATATGTTAAAAGATATACCAGCAATTTTTGGTGTAAGTTTAGAAAATTTAGAAGAAGTCTTAAGTTTAGGATACGATATTAATAGCGTTGAAAATAATAAAAATATTTTAATGGATTATATAATAAATAGACATATTGATATTGAAATAATAAATAAATTCATTTCTTTAGGTGCAAATATAAATTACCAAGACCCTCAAAGTGGAAATAATGCTTTAAGTTGTGTAATGGCTAAACTACCTGAATATGATTTTGGAACATTTATTCATAATTTTAATCGTGAAACTGGGCAATTATATTATCCACCTGAAGCATATGAAAAAGAAATAAAATCATTAGTTAAAGCAATAATTGAGTTATCTAATCAAGAAGTTATAATGAGTGAAAGTGTAAAAGAAAATGTATGTTGGAGAATAAAACCTGGATACCCACAAATCATTTATAATGAAATATTAGAAGCATTATCTAAAAAAGGTTTTAAAGTAGATGATGATTATGTAACTAAATCAATCACATTTTTGGATGAATCATATTCACAAAAATATGTAATTAACCCATGGGAATATTTATGGAATTTATATAGTAATTTTACAAATAAATCTATTGAAACAAATCATGAATTTCCAAAAATTGAGAATGCTAAAGATTTTAAATATGGTACAGAACAAAGCAATAATTTATTTGCATTAATAAGTGAACACTTAAAAAGGAATTTTGCTACTTCTGTAGAAGAAATACAAGAACCTGATAAAATAGTAAATAAAAGATATTATTACAATTCAATTGAACATAAATATGAGGGTAGAACAGCTTTACAAGCAGCACAAGATAAACTATTAAATGAAATATCAAGATATATTGGGAATTTAGACTATCGTCAAATTATAGCTCTAATAGACAACAGTTCTTTAATAGATATAAAATCTATTATTAGAAATGAATTATTACCAATAGCTCTTAATGTGGGAGATAAAAAACTTTGTAGACAGTTGATAGAAAGAGGGGCTACTATTATTTGTCACGATGAAAATGGACATGATGTAACATCTGAAAAATATAGTGCTGAGCAAATAGATATTTTCCTTTCTTTAAATAAAGAATATAATCCAAATCAAGAATGTGAAGATTTATTATCAGAAATTGGCTGTGGAGAAAAAGGATTATCTAAAAAAATGAAACCAGTTAAACAAAGCAAAAATTCAAAAGAAATTTCATAACTAATGGATTTCCACTTTTTAACCTATTTCAGTCGAAATAGTAAAACCAACTTAGGTGGGCAAAGGGATAAATACCCCTCTATCAAATTTAGGATATTTTGATTTATCAAATTTTTTAGATGAATTAAAATATGAAATTCAAACGATTTTAGAAAATGAAGAAACAAAGCATACAGATTGATTTAATGTTCATTTTGCTAGAATGGGAGAACCAACATTTAATCAGAATGTTTTAGAATTTGCAAAAAATCAATTAAAAGATCTTGTTGGAAGATATATTGAGGCAAAAACAGTTCACCCAGTTGTTTCAACTATGCTACCAAAAAACAATTCTAAACTTGAAAGTTTTATTTTAGAGTGGTGTGATATTAAAAATCTAGATTATAAAGGAGAGGCAGGATTACAATTTAGTATTAATTCTACTGATAATGAACAAAGAAATTCTCAATTTAATAATATGAGTTTATCTTTAGAAGAAATTTCCGAATTATCTAAGAAATTACCAAAACCTATTGGAAGAAAATATACTTTAAATTTTGCAGTTACAAAGGATACAATATTAGATGCTAAAAGGTTATCAAGTTTATTTGATAAAGATAATTTTATTGTTAAAATCACACCAATTTATGAAACACATTCTGCTCTAGAAAATGGTTATGATGTAATGACTTCTTATGATGATTATGATGTTTATCGTGAATTTGACCAACCGCTAGTAAAAGAAGGTTGGAATGTTATTGTCTTTGTTCCAAGTAAAGAAGATAGTGATAGAATTACTTGTGGTAATGCTTTAATTTCAAACAAAGTTTCAGAAACAGTTTAGTAGTATTTAAAAAATAATAATTGTATAAATTTATAAAGGAGAAAAAATATGAATTATGAAATAGTTGAATATAGTAATATTTATTGTAATGAAAAATTAGTTTAATAGTTAGAAATTTAATGGATGTTAATATTAAAGATTATGGTATTGATAAAATGAGAGAACATGCTTCAAAATTTACACCACAAAAATTAGAAGAATACTCTAAAGAAAGTAAAATGT
This sequence comes from uncultured Mycoplasmatota bacterium, assembly GCA_947649365.1. Taxonomy (GTDB): domain Bacteria; phylum Bacillota_I; class Bacilli_A; order RF39; family UBA660; genus MGBC108787. The sequence goes on from CANSRH010000004.1 coordinate 17,586, forward strand.
ATGTTGCATTAGAAAATGGAAAGGTAGTAGATACATTAAGAATAGCTAAAAATCAAAAAGGCGAAGTAGATAATTATGTATTGCTTACAGTTTTTGTTCTTCCAGATTGTTTTAACAGAGGAATAGGAACAGCACTTGTTAAAGCGGGTGAAAATTTTGTCAAATCTTTAAATGGAAAATGTATAACAATTCCATCCTCTGTTAGATGCTAGTAAATTTTATGAAAAACTTGGTTATTCATATATAAATGGTACTAACCCAGATTCAAATGGTGTTGTACTTATGATAAAAAATATTATTTAGGAATTTAGTAGCATTTGTTAAAATGTTATTAAAAATTGATAAAATATTGTATTAGTTCCTAGTTTTACGAAAAGTTGTAGATAACAACCGCTATCGCACCATTAAGTAAAACCGTCGCACCATTGCGGCTTAATCATTAAATCGATCTGAAATATGGTTGATTTTTATTTTTCAGTCAGTATTTAGCATGCAACGTGTAATCATTCCCAACAAATTTCTATCATTATTTTTTAGATTCAGAATGATTTGTATAGTTAATTTTGGTATACTATTTATAGTTATAAACTTAATGAAATGAGGTGTTGCTGTGAATATTGAAAATATACAAAAAGTATTGTTAGAATGTTACTCAAAAGATTTATGTTATCCAAAAATTCAAGATAATTGGAATGAATTTAATAAATGCTTTGGTATGAGTACAATAACATCTTTAATCATTAATGATTATTTTGGTGGAGATATTTGTAAAATTCATGTGGATGGAATTAGTCATTATTTTAATTTAGCAGAAGACAAAATTATAGATTTAACTTCAAGTCAATTTAATTGTGAAATAGATTATAAAGATTATCAAATTATAGATAGACAAAAAATACTAACTATTGATACAAAGAATAGATATAATATATTAAAAGCAAGATTAATAAAAGCATTATTAAAACAAGTTGATGAAAAAGTATATTCTTGTAAATCTTGTGATAAATTAGTTGATAAGTTTCCTAATGAAGCTACAGTATTTCTTGGAAAAAATAATGATATCATATTAGTTGGAGAAGCTCCTGCTAATAATGGATGGAGAAAAAGTCATAAATTATGGTGCGATATAAATGGAAAAGTATTACCTAGTGGAGTTGTATTACAAAAACTTTTTTGTAGTATTAATAGAGATATTTTTGAAACTACCTTTTTAGAATCAGTGAAGTGTTATCCACTTGAAAGAAAAAATTTAAAAGCTTGTTCTAATAATTGTAAGAATATAATGTTAGAACAATTAAAAATATTAAATCCTAAGTTGATTATTACTTTAGGAGAATTTCCAACTAGAAATTTACTTAATTTTAAATTTAATAAGTTTGCAGAGGTAGTTGGTAACATATATGACGTTAATGGATATAAGATATTACCTATTTATCACCCTAGTCCAATATCTCCTAAAAGTTATAAAGGTAATATCCCTATTTTTGAAAAGCTAAAGCTAACAAATAATTTTTAGAAGGAGGTATTTAGAATGGCTGGCGATAAAAATCTAATGATTAGAAGTAGTAGTGCTGAATTTTTAATATTTGAAAGACAAACACACGACAAAGGTATACAGGTAAGATTCGAAGATGGAGATTTATGGCTAACTCAGAAATCCATAGGTGAACTTTTTGATACTACTAGAAATAATATTACAATGCATATAAATGAAATCTATAATACTTACGAATTAGAAGAAAATTCAACTAGTAAGAAATTCTTACTAGTTCAAAAAGAAGGAACTAGAGAAGTACAAAGAAATGTTCAATATTATAATTTAGATATGGTTATTAGCATAGGTTATAGAGTAAATTCAGATAAGGCGATTCAATTTAGAAGATGGGCAACTAATATCTTAAAAGAATTTTCAAGAAAAGGCTATATAATCGATAAAAAGAGAATGGCAAATGGAGCATTCTTCGACGAAGATTATTATGAGTCTTTACTTGCTGAAATAAGAGAAATAAGATTATCTGAAAGAAGATTTTATCAAAAAGTTACAGATATTTATGCGACTAGCATAGACTATGATTCTAAATCTCCAACAACTATTAAGTTCTTTAAAAAAGTACAGAATAAAATGCACTATGCAGTAACCCATCGTACTGCAGCAGAAATCATTTATAATCGAGCTGATAGTAAAAAAGATTATATGGGATTAACATCTTGGAAAAGCGGTCCTAATGGTAAAATATTAGAAACAGATGTAACAATTGCCAAAAATTATTTAAGTAAAGACGAATTGGAAAGTTTAGAACTTATTGTTTCAGCATTTTTAGATTTAGCGGAAAACAGAGCAAAAAGACATATTCCAATGACAATGGAAGATTGGTCCAAAAGAATAGATAAGTATTTATTATCAGATGATTTAGATGTATTAAAAGATGCAGGGAAAATATCACATGAAATTGCTTGTGACAAGGCTTTATCTGAATTTGAAAAATATAGGGTTATTCAAGATAAAATATTCGAATCAGACTTTGATAAATTTATTTTAGATGGGTTTGATAATGACGAATAATTTTTTTCGTATATGTGTATCGTTATGGCACCAATTAGAATGAATCTCCTTCTTTTTGACTACAACAAGATATTGTACTATAATAAAAAAGAAGGCAGAAAGCATTTCAACTAAGGAGGAGTTCCATGTCTGTAGAAGATGAACTGAGATTACTTATAGGGGCTTATTTTGGCATTCAAGAAATGGACGAATACAAATTAAAAGAATATATTTTAAAAGATATAGAAGAATACATAAAAAAATTTGTAGAACTTCATTCTTTAGCAAGCATTGATGTAAAAGAAATAGCAGAAGAAATCAAAGACAAAGTACCATTAAAAAGAAAACTACAAGATAGTTTAATTGCATTACCTAAGATGGACGGTCCTCTGGATTTAATTTTAATGATAAAAGAAAAATTAAACGAACAAAGCGAAAATTAATTTTTTATTGCCCTATAGCCAAGCGGTAAGGCATCGGATTCTGACTCCGACATTCCGTAGGTTCGAATCCTACTGGGGCAGCCAAGTTGAAAATTAAGATAGAATACTACTATCTTTTTCTTTTTCTCATATTTTTTAATAGAGGTGAGAAAATGGATTATAAGTATTATCACTCCAAAGACAACAATGGAAAAGAGGATTACGGACTCAAATATATAGATAAATATGGATATGGGTACCAATGTACCAAATACAAAATAAAATTTCCAGAACAACATCAGAATAGACAACCAGGTATGGAATATGTAATGGACCCCAAACCTATTTTTGACAATCCTAATTACAAAGCAGCAGGGAAATTAGAAGGGAAAGTAGCAATCATTACAGGAGGAGACTCAGGAATAGGTCGAGCAGTTGCAATAAGTTATGTAAAAGAAGGAGCAAAAGTAGTCATTGTTTATTTCGATGAACATAAAGATGCCGATGATACCAAACATTATATCCATTCTTTAGGGGGAGAATGTTTACTAATTGCAGGAGATGTAAAAAACAAGAGATTCTGTGATTATGTTGTAAAAGAAACAATCGATCATTATGGAAAATTAGACATTTTGGTGAACAATGCAGGAGTCCAATTTCAACAAAAAAGTTTATTAGACATCAGTGATGAACAATTTGACTATACAATGAAAACCAATATCTATTCCATGTTTTATTTAACAAAAAGTGCTTTAAAAGAAATGCAGCCTGGGGCAAGCATAATCAATGTCACATCCATTACAACGTTTATGGGAGAACCAGAACTCATTGATTATGTAACCAGTAAAGGTGCTATCGTTGGATTCACAAGAAGTTTAGCTACTAACTTAGCAGACAAAAACATTCGAGTAAATGCCATTGCTCCAGGATACGTTTGGACTCCTTTACAACCGGCGTGTTGGGACGCCAAGAAAATACCTACATTGGGTTATGATGCTCCAATGAAAAGAGCTGGAGAGCCTTATGAACTTGCTCCTATGTTTATATATCTAGCAAGTGAGGATGCTTCCTACACTACAGGACAAGTCATGCATATCAATGGTGGACTTTACAAAGGCTAAGAAAAAGACGCTTGGTTTTTTTCGTTATTTCTCTTTTTTTTTCTTTCATATACATAATGTAGAACAAAGAAAAGAGGAACCATTTTCATGGACAAGTGTATTTTAGAATTAACAAAGCAAGAGAGAAGAAAAATAAAGCATTTCATAGAACAAATAAAAAAGAAAACAGAAAATTCTTTAAAACAATTAGAAAGACAAGACAAAATGAAAGAATACCAAAAAGAATTAGAGAAAAATAAAGAAAAAAGAATTTTATGTTTAGAAGAAAATAGAACAAGAAAAATAAAAGATCAAGTTTTTGATAAATTCATGAAAGAATATGAAAAAGATGGCTACGAACTAGAATTAAAGATTGCCATAACAGAAGAAGAATTAGCCAAAAAAAGTTTTTATCTTAAAAGAATCAATTGTCTACTTTTGATTTTTGGTTTTTTGGATGGGATTAAAACAATGGTAATAACCAATTCAACAGGAGAAAAAAGATTCTTGTCTTTGGAAGATATGTCTGTTGTATTTTTAGATATTTTAATGGAAGAAGAAAAGGAACTACTCGAAAAAAATCATAAAAAATTCCAGCTTCGTATGCTAATCAATAGCATCAAAGAAAATCCATTGGAAGTAAATCATCCCTATTATTTATCCGAAGAAGAAAAACTAGAAACCTATTCCAAAATTTTAGAAATGGAGGCAAAAAGAAAAAAATTAGAACATTTTCAAAATGATTCTATTTCTATTTCCATGCTGTGTGTTCGTGATTTCCTAAGTACAAATAGAGATGAAATTATTAACCATCTTTTTGGTGAAGAGCAACCAGAAAGAAAAATAGAAAAACAAAAGGAATACTCTAAAAGTGATGCGAACACTACAGAAATCAAAAAATAAAAAGGCAGAGTAGGTTACGCTGGATTTTCTAATTTTAAAATTGGAACCATTGGTGTTTCAGGATTTTCGCTCTCATTATTAAAAAAATGGTTTGATTGTAAATGATTAAAATAAGTAACAATATCGGATTCTATTTTGAATAAAAAAGACTCTACGTAAGACGATTGTTTTAACTTCTCTAAATAAATACTTGTTTCTTCTGCATTTCGAAGGAGTAAACTTTGACACAATTGGAGCGTCGTGGTATAGATTTCAAATGCTTGTTTTTCTGTTTTTCTCCCCATTAAAATAGCAAATTGCGTTTCAATAATAGGAAGTAAATCATCTCTCGCAATCGTTAATGCTTTCAATGTTAAAGAATGATTTCGAATCATTTGATTTAGATCCAATAGTTGTTGTTTTATTACTATATTCGAAGTAGCAAAAGTCTCCTGTTTATCTTTTAAAGCATTTAAATAAGTATCATGAGATAAAAGATCTGCATATTGAAACTCATCCGTAGGATTTATTTCTTGTTTTTCTACTTCTAAAACAACATTTTGTATGGCTAACAAATGGGCATAGTTTTTTTTGTGATAAACTCCCAAATAATTTAAAACATTATTATAAGCAATCAATTCTTGAGACAAATTGGCAATACTTTGGTTGATTGCTTTTGCAAGGTCATGTGTTAAGGGTTCTTGCTTCTTATTAAATACAGATTGTAACTTGATAAACAAATTCCATTTAGAAAAGAATAATTTGGGGTTATCAGAAGAAATCAACATTTTTTTAGAAACTTGATTGACGAGCGAAATTGCACTAGGAGCCGATTCAGTTAAATATAATTTTGGTAGTTCCTTATTAATAAATAGAGAATGAGAAGTAAGAGCATTCCCAAATGTAATAATCGTATCAAAGTTATGAATATCAATTTTTGGAATTTCGATATCATAAAGTAAAGAAAAATACTCCTGTAAAGTTAATTCTTGTTTTTGTTCTTTTCCTGTTAGAATTTCTTCTTTTAGTAAAGCATAAGATTCTCCGAAATGTGCCATTATTTTTTCTAGAACAACACTATCATTAATAGTAGAATCAAAAATGTTTTTGATAAGTTCGTGTAACGTAATATACTTATTATCTTGAAATTTTAGGTATTTTAAATAATGAGTAAATAAAATATCATAATCTACTTTAACTGTTTCTAAATGTTGAAAAAGAGAAGAGGGAAAGTTACAGCAAGCGAGAATATTTTCTAACGACATGCCATTTTTTTGAAAGAAATATAGAAAATCACCAGAAGAGTGAAAAAGGGCAATCAACATAGATAGTTCCTGAATATCCTCTTTTGCTTCTAAAATAGTTGTATGATCATCATTCGCTTGCATGTGATTTTCTAGTATCATGTGTACACGCGAAACATTCTCTAAATAGGTTTGAATATCCATTCCATAATCTTTAATAATGGCTTGCATTTTCTCTTGTTGAAATTTTTTTCTTTCCTTTTTAGATATATCATTCGTATCTTTTAAAATATCAATGTCTTGATACATGGCAGAAAAAAGTTTTTCTAAGGCAATACTTTTGGTAAACTCTCTTTTTCGTAAATCATTTACAATCTCATCAATTTCTATTTCTTTTTCTGTAAATTTACTAAAAAGAGCATGGATTAGAAAGTAGTCAATTCTTTGATTTTTCTTTTCCTTTTTTAAGTTTGGAATTTTTAAAATAGAAAGAATCTGTTCTAAAGTAATTTCATAATGAGAGAAATAATAAACAAGTATCTCTTGTTCACTGATATGAATTGTATTTTCTTCACAGAAAAAAATTCCTAAGAATAAAGAAAGAACAATAGTATCTTCCTCTTTCAAAATATACTTAAAAAGATTGGTGTTTCGATTTGATTTGTTTTCATCTAAAAACTGATAAATCTGAGAAGCATTCTCTAGATAGTGAATGGTATCGATGGGTAAATCTTCACAAATCTTTTCTTGTACAACTCCCATTTTCTCTTTTTCTTCCATTTCACAGAAAAGTTTAAGATTGTTAGCAAAATTTTTCTTATTTTCAAAAGTTTCAAAAAGGCTAAGAATTATATCATCAGCAGTGCAAGTATCTAAACCCGATTGTAAAAAAAAGTTTACAATCGTCGCTGGTGTTAAGGCTTGGTATTCGAACTCATAAGCGTACATACAAAATAAATAGGAATATTTTTTAAATAAGTCTTCTTCATTTGAATTCTCATATGGACTAGTATTAATTTTTATTTTAGTAATATCAAAATGGTATTTCGTTAATAAGGAAGCATATAACGAATTCGTAGTATAAAAAGTATGAAGCAAAACAGCTAAAATAATTGAGCTTTGATTTGTTTCACGATAATCAGAAATACGAATTTCTCCTTTAGCTAGAAAGTCTTCTAAAATAGGTAAAGTCCTATTGACATATAAAAATGTTTCTTTTGGAACTGATTTTTCGAACTTTTTATAGGTTAAAAGCATAATGATTCCTTCTTTCGAAAGTGTATTATACCACAAATCTCTTTCTTTTTTAATTTTTCTCTAAGTCACTTACGAGTCACAAATCTTCCATATACTTATCTTGAAAGGAAAGAAAAATATATGGAAATATTAAAAGTGGAAAATTTAACCAAAACTTATAAAAGCGGAGAAGCAGAAGTAAACGCCGTTGACAACATCTCGTTTTCAATCGAAAAAGGAGAATTTGTTGCCATTGTAGGGGCAAGTGGAAGTGGAAAATCCACACTTCTCCATCTACTTGGTGGAGTAGATCGACCAACCAGTGGAAAAGTATACATTGATGGAAAAGACATTTATTCTTTGGATGACGATGCTCTAGCCATATTTAGGAGAAGACAAATAGGAATTATTTATCAATTTTATAACCTAATTCCTATATTAAATGTCACAGAAAATATTCTCTTGCCGTGCGATTTAGACAACACGAACATTGGAAAAGAACGATTGAAAGAAGTATTAGAAACACTTAACTTAAACAACAGAAAAAATCATTTGCCCAACGAGTTATCAGGAGGACAACAACAAAGAGTATCGATTGGTCGAGCAATCATTAACAATCCAGCAATTGTATTAGCAGACGAACCCACAGGAAATCTAGACTCCAAAGCAAGTGATGAAATTGTATCCTTATTAAAAATGTCAAACAAAAAATACAATCAAACAATAGTGATTATCACTCATGATTTAGAAATTGCTAGTGTAGCAGACCGAATTATTACCATCGATGACGGAAAAATAATAAAGGATGAGAAAATCGCATGAATAGTTTAAAACAATTAACCAAACGAAATTTGACATTGAACAAAAAAAGAACCATTGTCACTGTGATAGGGATTATTTTGTCTACGGCTTTAATTGTTTGTGTATCTGGAATGGTTACAAGCTTTCAACAAACTTTAATCAATGATACCATTAAAGAAGATGGTTACTATCATGTAGAAATAAAAAATCTAAAAAAAGAAGATATTTTAACATTAGAAAACAATCGAGACATAGAAGACTATTATATTAGTAGTGAAATTGGTTATGCCACATTCCCGTCTAACAATCAATTTAAACCTTACTTATACATCAATGCATACAATGAAAAAGCACTAAAACATTTAGGATTGCAAGTAAAAGAAGGAAGACTCCCTGAAAATAAAAATGAAATCGTTATTTCTAATCATGCCATCGATGATGGAAACTTTAAAGGAAAAATCGGGGATGTCATCACGCTTCCAATAGGAACACGAACCATTACGAAAGAAGGAGAATCTTTTTCTTTAAACCAAAACAATCCTTTAGTAACAAAAGAAACAGAAAAAGAAAACGGGGAAATCTACGAACAATCGATAGAAACATTTACAAAGAAAGAAGAAAAATCTTATACGATTGTAGGAATCATAGAAAGACCGGGATATGGAGTAGAATCAACAACTGCTCCAGGGTACACATGCATTACATACACAGATGAAATCCATGAAAAAGGGAATGCCTTTGTTCTCTTTAAAAATGCGAAAAACTATACAGAAAAAACAGAAAATATAACAAAAGACAAATATGACTATCAATACAATGCAAGTTATTTGCGATGGCTTGGCGTAACCGATAGTGAAACGATGAATGCTTTGTACGTTGTCGCAGGAGTAGTCATTGGTATTATTATTCTATCAAGTGTATTTGTAATCAAAAATAGTTTTGCTATTTCCATAACAGAAAAATACAAAATGTATGGAATGTTAAGAAGTGTGGGAGCAACCAGCAAGCAAATCAAGAAAAATGTTTTGTACGAAGGAGTTTTGTTAGGACTCATTGCTATACCCATTGGAATTTTATGTGGAATCATTGCAATTGTTACTCTAGTATTCTTAATCAACTGGATTTTAGGGGACTATCTTGCAGGAATTAAATTTGTCTATAGTATTCCTTTCCTACCAATTGTCTTATCCATTCTGTTAGCAAGTCTAACCATTTACTTATCAACGATATTTATTGCTAAAAGAGCAGGAAAAATCTCTGCAATTGATGCTATCCGTAGCAATAACGACATCAAAATAAAAAGCAAAAAACTACGTACACCTTTTTGGATTAAAAAATTATTTAAAACAGGCGGGGTCATTGCCTATAAAAACGTAAAACGAAACAAAAAGAAATATCGTACAACAGTCATATCTATTGTTGTAAGTATAGTCGTCTTTCTTTCCTTATCCTCATTTATCGACTTTGGATTTAAATTGGCAGGAGTATATTATGCAGATATGGATTACAACATGTACATTTATTCCACAGGAAGTACCTATTCCATACGTTATGAAAATTTGAAACAAATAGCGGAACTGGACTTAATTGAACGATATAGCATTATAAGAAGCGATAGTTTATTGGTATCAGAAGACATTTATTCGGATTTTGGACGCGAAATAGTAAAACTTTATGGTTTAGATAATGATGCAAATAGAATGGAAAGAACCATTAGTGTAGTTGCGTTAGGAGCACAAGAATACCAAAGATATCTAAAAGAAATAGGAGTAAAAGAAAACAAACCAATTGGTATTTTACTAGATGAATTGAAAGAAACAATTAACAAAAAGAATTACATAGGAAACATGTACAACTTAAAAAATCATGAACGATTAAAAGGAAGTACAATCGTTGGAAACAAAAACTTAGAAATTGAAATCATAAGAAGTGAAAAAAGACCAATGGGATTAGAACGTAGTTATTCCTTCGGTGGTTATCTAATTGTAAGTGATGAAATCTTTGATAATCTATTTGAAGAAACATATGCAACCATGTATGTAAAAGCAAAAGATGCAAAACAATTAGAAATGCAAATTGAAACCTTAAAAAAAGAAAAAGAAGAATGGAAAAATCTATATGCAAACAATATCGAAGAAGAAATAAAACAACAAAATGCAATGGTACTTATTGTATCCATCTTCTTGTATGGATTTATTACAGTCATTAGTCTTATTGGAATTACCAATATCTTTAACACCATTACGACCAATATGAATTTACGAAGCAAAGAATTTGCCATGTTAAAAAGTATAGGGATGACAAAAAAAGAATTCAATCGAATGATTCGACTAGAAAGTATTTTCTATGGATTAAAATCCTTACTAATAGGTATTCCATTAGGACTCATAGGTTCTTACCTCATCTACAAAGCATTTAATCAAGGCTTAGAATTTACCTATACCTTACCTGTGCGAGCATTAATGATTGCTATACTCTTTGTTAGTACGATGATTGGAATCATTATGAAATATTCTTTATCCAAAATCAACAAACAAAATATTATTGAAACCATAAGAAACGATAATATATAAGGAAGACGCAAGTTTTCCTTTTTGTGTTATACTAAATAAAAAAGGAGGGCTTATGAAAACCATACTTTTAGTAGAAGATAATGAAGCGATTAAAAAAGGACTTGACTATCTTTTTATGCAAAATGATTTATTACTTTTAACCGCAGAAAGTTTAAAAAAAGCAAAAGAATACATAAACACCAAAATATTTGACCTTTTACTACTGGATGTGACTTTACCGGATGGAGATGGATTTTCCTTTTATGAAGAAATAAAAGAACACATTCAAGTACCAGTGATATTTCTAACTGCCAAAGATTTAGAAGATGATATTGTCCATGGTTTAGAATTAGGAGCAGTAGATTACATAATAAAACCATTTCGCAATCGAGAATTACTATTACGCATCAACAATGCACTAAAATGGGAAACCAATGGAAAAAAGAAGGTATCGATAAAAGATCTTGTTATAGATTTAGAAAGCATGCAAGTTTTAAAAGAAGGAAAAGAAATAGTACTAACCACACTAGAATACAAAATCTTTTTATATCTTGTAGAAAACAGGGGAAGAGTAGTTACAAGAGAAGCTTTAATGGACAAAATTTGGGATTTATCTGGAAATTATGTAAATGATAACACCCTCACAGTATACATAAAGCGAATTCGTGAAAAATTAGGAAGCGATGATTATTTAAAAACCATAAAAGGAATGGGATACAGGGTGGACAAAGAATGAGAAGTGAACGATGCAAATTATTTTTTTATGGTTTTCTTTTCCTTTGTCTCTTTGGGTTTCTAACCTGTCTTATTTCTTATGTAGAATACACCACTTACAAAACAAGTGTAAATAACTATTTGTATGGTGTAATAGACATTTTACAAGACAAATATCCGCAGGTTACAGAAACACAAATCATAGAACTTTTGAACGGAAAAGAAACGATTTCTTATCAAGAAAATTTGAGAAAATATGGAATAACGGAAGAAACTTCTGTATTAAAGTCTTTAGAACAAAATTATAAACTAGCATTTGTACTTAGTGGGACGCTTACTTTCTCCATTGTAGGTTGTCTAGGGGTCTGTTTTTTCTGGTATTTTTCTAAAAAAGAACAACAAATAAAAGAAATTACCAATTATATGAGAGAAATTAATCATCGCAACTATTTATTAACTATCGAAGACAATGAAGAAGGAGAACTCTCTATCTTAAAAAATGAAGTCTACAAAACGACCATTATGTTACGAGAAGAAAGTGAACTTTTAAAAAAAGAAAAATTATCTTTAAAAGACTCTATTTCAGATATTTCCCATCAACTAAAAACACCTTTAACTTCCATTTTAATTATGTTAGATAATATTTTAGATAATCCCAAAATGGACGAAAAGACAAAACTAGATTTTATTGAAAATGTCAGACATCAAGTGGAAACCATTCATTTTTTGATTGTTTCCTTATTAAAATTATCACGAATTGATGCAGGAGTGATTGAATTTAAAAAAGAAAATATCAATTACAAAACGCTTTTAAAGAGTGCCATCAAAAATGTAGAAATTCTAAAGGAAGAAAAAAACATTACTATAAAACTAGACGTAGAAGAAACAATGTTTAAAGGAGACTATCACTGGGAATTAGAAGCCATCACGAACATTTTAAAAAATGCCATTGAGCATTCGAAGGAAGAAGAAACAATAGAAATCAAAGTAGAAAATCATCCTTTATTTACAAAATTAACCATCAGAGACTATGGAAAAGGAATGAATAAAAAAGACTTACAAAACATCTTCAAACGCTTTTACAAAGGAGAAAATAGTAAAAGTGATAGTATCGGAATTGGACTCAATCTCGCTAAAAATATTATAGAAAAAGATGAAGGAATGATAAAAGTAGAATCAGAATTAGGAAAAGGAACAACGTTTGAAATAAAATTCATGAAATAAAATAACCAAAAAAGAGTTATAATGGATACAGGAGGTAATTATGGAGGAAACAATACATAGAGTAATTCAAATAATGAATGCATCTTATAATGGGGATTATGATCAAATTATAGCCATGTCAGAACAAACAAAAGCACTAGCAGAACAAATTGTTTTAATAGTTGGAGTAGAAACAATATCAAACATGGGAGATTTAGAAATTGCTAAATTAGGGAAACTAATCGATGTTGGTTTTTCAATGGGATTTAAGACAGGTTTTCGACATGCTAAATCATCATTCGATAAAGATAGAACTAGATAAACAATCTATTTATCGCAGAAATGCGGTTTTTTTCATTTTTCAGAATATATATTTTAGTGTTCTTTTCTCTTTCAAAAATAAATGCTTATAATACAACATTCGTGATTTGGGTAAACAAAAAAACAGAGTGATTGTTTAAGATGATTTTTTTATATGTACAATCTAGATGGAGAATAGAAGACGTAACAGAAACAATTTCACCATTTTTATAAATTTGCAAAGTAATTTCTATTTGCTCATAAAAAGCTTCGATTAATTTTTCTTCAATCTCCATTTGTTGTTCCAAAGAAAGAATTGGTTTTTTCATTTTTTCTTTTTCTTTTATCAAACCCTCAATCATTGCTTGTTGTCCTACCAAACTAGAAAAAGGAGCCCATTTAATAATGCCACGGTCGTTATTCATGATGTCCTCCTATCTTTTGATTACGAGAAATTGCTGTAGAATCAGGAAGAAGACTAGAAGCTTTAAGCAAACTATTTTTTCCAAATTTTTCTTGAACTTCATCAATCGTTTTATGATAAATTTCTTTTTTTAATGTATCTTCATAAGATTCAAAAATAGACAATTGTGTCCCTGATTTTTTACTTAAACGACTACAACAAATCGTAATTTTACGAATAGGAAGATTTTCATAAAAACGTTCAAGAAGAAAAAGACAAGTATTAAAAATAATCGTATTATCTTGCGTAGGAACTTCTAATTTTGTGGTATGAAAAAATCCATCATTGATGGTTTTGGAATAACCAATTCCCAAACCAACACATAAACATTCATAATTACTAGCTCGCATGCGACTAGTCACTACATCCACCATTTCTTCTATAATAAGTTTTCCATTTTCTTTGTAATAATCTTTAAACAGAACTTGACTATGACTAAAAGATTTTTCTTGAGTAATGATTTTAAAATCACTTATTTTAGAAGTATCTATTCCATTGGCATGATTCCATAACTCCAAACCCATGACCCCAAATTTTTCTTTCAATTTATACTTATCGTACAAAGCTAAATCTTGAATAGAAAAAATACCTAAAGCATGCAATCGTTTTTCCAAATGACTTCCAATTCCCCATAATTTTGACAAAGGAGAAATTGCCCATAATTTTGTTTTAATCTCTTTTTCTGTCCATTTAGAAATACAATTTGGCATATGTTTTGCCTCAATATCCATTGCAACTTTAGCTAATAACATATTAGGGCCAATTCCACAAGTAGCAGTAAGTCCTGTTTTTCTTTCAATGGTTTTTAGAATTTCTAGTGCAAGAGAATAATCATCCTTTTTGTATAATTTTAAATAAGGAGTAATATCTAAAAAGCATTCATCAATCGAATACACATGTAAATCTTCTTTAGAAACATAATCAAGATAAATACTAACCACACTTGCAGACTTTTCCATATAAAGTTTCATTCGAGGATTCACAATGGTATAGGGAATGGTTTTAGGAATTTCATAAAGGCGAGTTCGTCCCTTTATGCCTAAACTTTTTAAATAGGGAGTCACAGCGAGTGTAATCGCACCATTTCCTTGCTTTTTATTAGCAACTACCAAAGGAGTAGTAAAAGGGTCAAGCCCTCGTTCAATACATTCGCAAGACGCAAAAAAACTTTTTAAATCAATACATAAAAAATGCTTTTCCATATCCTTCCTCCGAACAAACGTTTCTGTAAAAAGTATAGCAAAACAAAAGGAAAATGCAACTGGTAAGATTTAACAAAAATATGATATACTTATTAAAGAGTAGGAGTTTGGAGTTATGAAAACGAATGGATTTCAAGTACAAATTAGTCATGTATGTGAAGAAGTTTTAATTGGGAAAAAGAAGAAAAAAATTTTAAGCGAATTAACACTTAATGTAGAAAAAGGAGAGTTCATCGCTATTGTTGGTTGTTCTGGTGCTGGAAAAACAACTCTTATGAATATACTAAGTGGATACAACCAACCTAGTAAAGGAAAAGTCTACATAGAGGGATTAGATTTATTAAAAGAAGAAGAATATTTTAAAGGAAAAATCGCTTATGTACCGCAAGAAGAAATATTAGATCAAACCTTAACTTTACAAAAATCATTGGAATATTCTTTAAAATTGAGAATGAAAAATAAAACCAAAAAGGAAAGAATCGCAACAATCAATTATGTATTAAAAACATTGGAACTCTCTCATGTTCGAAATACGCTCATAAAAAACTTAAGTGGAGGAGAAAAAAAGCGAGCTTCTATTGCAACAGAAATGTTAAGTGATCCCCATTTATTTCTATTAGATGAACCAACTAGTGGACTAGATGCCAATATTGAGAAAAAAATTATGTTAAAATTAAGAGAAATAGCTGACACAGGAAAAACGATTATTATCACTGCTCATACTATATCCAATTTACATATATGTGACAAAGTTTTATTTATGGGTACAGAGGGAAGAATTTGTTACTTTGGCCCCTATCAAGATATCTTTAACTATTTTCATGTTCAAGAATTCGTGAATATTTATGATATATTAAAAAATGATTCAAAAAACTGGTACAAAAAATATTTAGAATCTCAAAAAGAAATAGAAATCGTTGCGGATACAAAAATAAAAAACAAAAAAAGAGTTGGTTTTTTTAGCCAAACAGCCACGTTAGTAAAACGATATGTTTCTTCTTTAAAAAATAATAAATTTATGTTAGCTCTTCTTCTTGGACAAGCAGTATTAATGGCACTTTGTATTTGTGTAGCAACAGAAAAAGAAAGTATTTTAAATCCTGTTACAGCAGCCATGATGTGTATTGCGTTTACCCTAGCTTCTATTTGGTTGGGACTTTTTAACACCATTCAAGAAATTGTGAAAGAAAGAGATATGTTAAAAAAAGAATACATGAGTGGACTCAATTTTGCTTCCTATATTGTTTCCAAAATTATTGTTGTTGCTGTTCTTTGTTTATACCAATCCATTGTTTGTGTAACCATTGTTTATTTCCATCTCGATCCACGACCTCAAGATGTACTATTTACAAATACTTTATTAGATTTCATTATTAACTTCTTCTTAATCACATTTTCAACAAGTAGTATAGGCTTATTAATCTCTTCTTTAGTAAAAGAAACCAAAACAACGCTTATTCTATCGCCACTTTATATGATGGTACAAATGCTTTTTTCAGGAATGTTTGTTCCTTTTGTAAATGTAACTAGAAAGATTTCCTATTTTACTTCAGGAAGATGGGGATATGAAAGCTTTGGAACCATTAGTAACATAACAAAATATGGAGTACTAGAGCCAAGCGAAAGCTTCTTTCAGTTTAATAATTTGCATCTTTTAAGTATTTGGACAATTATGATAATCGTTTCTTTATTGTTTTTAATTTTAAGTGTTTGTTCTATTCGTATTACAATATTAAATAAAAAGAATTATGGCCTTGTTTT
The DNA here is from genome assembly GCA_947649365.1 of uncultured Mycoplasmatota bacterium. GTDB lineage: Bacteria > Bacillota_I > Bacilli_A > RF39 > UBA660 > MGBC108787. The sequence continues at coordinate 34,008 of CANSRH010000004.1, forward strand.
ATTAGAAGAAAAATCAAAAGTAAAAAGAAAAAAAATTTATAGAAAGTAGGAATGAAAAATGACAATAAAAATAATAGAAGAAGAATTTTCTGTTTGTAAAGTAACGGATAGAAGAGAACTAAATTTAGATGCTAAATATGTATTCTTAGGAAAAACAGACGAAGAAATCTCTTGTGTTTGTGACACAAAAAATATTCCCCAAAAATATACCGATTTAGAACAAGGGTGGAAAATGTTAAAAATAGAGGGCATACTTGATTTTTCACTGATTGGTATTTTATCCAAAATTTCTACTATTTTAGCAGAAGAAAATATAGGAATATTTGTTGTTTCTACTTACAATACAGACTATATTTTAATAAAAAAAGAAAACTTAGAAAAAGCGGTAAAGGCATTAAAACAAGCCAAATATAAAATTGTATGATACAATAAATAAAAAAATAGGTGATCTTATGAAAGGGAAAAATGCAGCATTCTCATGGAGTATTATTCATTCCATTGGAGATACATTAGAAGAAAAAATATTACTTACATTTAATGAAGCAAAGTACTTGTTTTGGTTAAATATCGTCATTGGCATTTTTGTTGGTATATTTTCACTATTTAATACAATTGAAATGTCCTTCCTTTCTTTTTTGGTAACTACTTTGTATGCATTATCTATGGCAGGTGGAGATTTTTGTTATGCAAAAGCCATTCAAACATTACCCATTGGACTTGCCAACTTAATTGATTCAGGAAGTTTATTTTTAATTCTTCTTTGTGATATTTTTTTAGGGTACATCAAGCCAAAACCCATTTTTTTACTTTTATTTGTCATCTTTTTCATCGCCATCTATGTTTTTTCTTATGAAACCAATAAAATGAAAAAGGAAATCAAAAACAAAAAAATAGATTTAAAAAATATTTTTATATTAATTACATCTACTATCTTTTATGCATCAGAACCTTATTTTTTAAAACTAGCTACCAGTAAAGGTGGAAATGAATATGGAATCAATTTCATATTTTATTTAGTATCTATTCCTATTTATTATGCATTACTTCATCATGAAAAGAAAAAATACCAAATAAAAAAATTAGAAAAACAAGAGCAAAAACTATTTTTTCGCTATATTTTCCTATTAGGAGGAATTTATTCCATCACCACCATTTTAAGTACGATTGCTTATGCAAACGGAACACCAATTATCATTACTCTAATTATGAAATTACAACTTTTCCTAGTTGTAATTATTTCAGTGATTCGTAAAACAGATAAAATGAACTGGAAAAAAGTAGTCTCTTTATTAGTAGGAATACTTTGCATTATAATTATGACATTTATAAGTTAGAAAGAAGGAAAAAATGGAAAAAATTTGTGTTGAAGGAATAGAATTTTCCAAAAATGTATATGAAAGAAACTTAAATGTTTTTAGAGAAGGACTTGCTCATTCAAGTTTATCTTGTGAAAAAGTATTTGAAGAATTATTAGATATTGAAGAAAAAGATAAAGAGAGTATAGTATTAAAGGATTTAGATAATAAAATTGATATTATTTTATCCTATACATGTCCTTATAAATATTTACCAAGAGAAATATTTTTAGAAGGAGTAGATCAATCTACAGTAGATAATTCAACTGAATACTTTTTAGATAAAATAGAAGAGTTTAAATGAGTGGATTCTAAAAAAGTTATTATAAATTATATATAAATAAAGAGAAAAAGTATATTTTAATTAATTTAGAACCTTAAAATTATCAAAAAGTTTTTTTCGTAAGTGCGAAAAGTATTGGTGGTGCAACTCTGAGACTCAAAAATCCTTAAATTTAAGGTTTTTGAAATTTTGTGGTGCATATCTTGTTGTAGTATAATTTTTAACTTTTTTATGTATTTATAGGAATTATACATGATTTAAGTTATAATTTAATTAGGTATTTTTATAATATATTCGGGAGGTGAATTATGCAAACTTTACAGATAAGAAATTCAACAGCAGAATTTTTAATTTTTACAAAGCAAAATAAAGAAAGAACAATAGAAGTTATAGTAGATGATGAATCAGTATGGCTTAGCCAAAAATTAATTGCTGAGCTTTTTGATACAACTAGAAATAATGTTACAATGCATTTAAACAATATTTTAGAACACGAATTAGATAGAAATTCAGTATGTAAGGATTTCTTACATACTGCCGAAGATGGAAAGAATTATAAGACTAAATACTATAATTTGGATGCCATTATTTCAGTTGGTTTTAAAGTTAATAGTAAAAGAGCAATAGAATTTAGATTGTGGGCAATTAATGTATTAAAACAATATTCTGTTAAAGGATATGTTTTAGATAAAGAAAGACTTAAAAATGGAACTTTTTTAAATGAAAGTTATTTTGATGAATTACTTCAAGAGATTAGAGAAATTAGAATAAGTGAAAGAAATTTTTATCAAAAAATTACTGATATTTATGCTACTAGTTTAGATTATAATGTAACTTCTCCTACAACAAAAGAATTTTTTAAAACCGTTCAAAATAAAATGCATTATGCCACACATGGTAATACTGCTGCAGAAGTTATAGTAGAAAGAGCAAATCATAAAGAAGAACATATGGGACTTACGACTTGGAAAAATTCTCCAAATGGTAAAATAATGGCAACTGATGTTGTTGTTGCAAAAAATTATTTGACAAAAGATGAACTTAAGTCTTTAGAAAGAATTGTTACAATGTATTTGGATTATGCAGAAGATCAAGCTGAAAGGCATATTCTGATGACAATGGAAGATTGGAAAAAAAGATTAGATGTATTTTTACAATTCAATGAAAGAGAAGTATTAGATAATCCAGGTAAAGTTTCTCATAAAATTGCTGAAAGTTTTGCTTTATCAGAGTTTGAAAAATACAGAATAATACAAGATAAATTATTCGAATCGGATTTTGATAAGTTTATGATTGAAGTAAAAAATGAAAATATTGAGGAGAAAAGTTAATGGGAAATATAGAATTTATTAATAATGTATGTACGGAAGATGGTTTAAAGTTACCTATGGTTCACTTTGAAAGTAGGAAAAAAGATATATGTGTTATTTGTATTCATGGTATGTGTGGAACAATAATTGATAACTATTAAGCTACGGTGTGGGGAAAACTTTTAGTAGAAAAAAATATTGGATTTATCTATGAACATAATAGAGGTCACTCTATTGAAAACGATATTGTTATGAAAGATGGATCATTTAAAAGATGTGGCTGTATGTATGAAATATTTGATGATTGTGTTTATGATATAGATTTAGCGATACAAACTGCAAAAGATAAAGGATATAAAAAAATTATTTTATTAGGACACAGTTATGGATGTAATAAAGTAATTTACTATTATTATAAAAAACATCCAAATATTTTAGGAATAATACTTGCAAGTGCCCCTGACATGATTGGATCGCATTTTGCACAATCAGATGATTATAAAGAATTACTTAAAGAGGCAAAAGAAAATATAGATAATAATGAACCAGAAAAATTACTTCACAAAATGATTGAAGATTACATGTATATGAGTTCTAAGACTTATTATAATTGGTATAATGACAATTCAGAGCTAAATAATCTACCTGTTATTTCAAATCCAGAACGTTGGAATCAATTTGAAACAATCGATGTTCCAATTCTTACTTTTTCAGGATCTAAAGAAGAAGATTATTATTTACATTTAGATTTATTAAAAGATAAAGCGATAAGATGTAAAAATTTTGAATACAAAATAATAGAAAATACAGAACATACCTATAAAAATAAAGAAACAGAAATTGGTAATTTAATTTTAAATTGGATTAAAAAATTAGAAATTGACTAAGAATCATTCTCAGCTGGAAATGGAAGAACGGGTAGAATGCTTTTAAATAGAAATTTATTAATGATAATAATGAGGAAGAATTTGCTATGTGGTTACTAGAAAATTCAAATCAAACCCTAACTTTATGGGAGGCTGAATTGCATAGTTATGAAAATTTAAAAAGAAGAGATTCATCAACATTTTTTTAAAAGAAAATAGAAACAGTAATTTATAATTATTTTATTCTTAAAGAATAAAATAGTAAAAAGAAGTCAGGAGTGACATATGAAACAAGAATTAGAACAATTACAAGTAGGAGAAGTTTTTGAAAATAAGAATATCAAAGACTTAACAACTTTTAAATTAAGTGCCAAAGCAGACTTTTTAGTCTTACCAGAAAGTATAGAGAAGTTAATTAAATTATTGCAGTTTTTAAAGGAAAAAAGAATAAAACACAAAGTTATTGGGAAAGGTTCCAATTTGATTTTTATTGGAGATTACAAAGGAGTTTTAATAAGACTAGATAAATTCTCTGAATTGAAAATAGAAGAGAATAAAATAATCGTTGGAGCAGGATACTCCCTCATGAAACTTGCTTTAGAACTTTCAAAACTAGGGTATACAGGAATGGAATGGGCAACAGGAATACCAGGGACAGTTGGAGGCTCTCTTGTAAACAATGCAGGAGCATACCTTTCGGATATGGAGAAAGTAGTAACGAAAGCCAAAATCTTAACTCCAGATTACAGAGTAGTAGAATACACAAACGAAGACATAGCTTTTCAATATCGTAGTTCAGGATTGCAATATAAAAATGATTATATTTGTTTAGAAGTAGAGTTTACTTTAGAAAAAGGGAATATTGCAGAAATTGAAGAAACAATCAAAAAAAGAAGAGAAAAAAGAATAAACGATCAACCGCTAGAATTTCCATCAGCAGGAAGCGTTTTTAGAAATCCTAAAACGACTTCTGCCTGGAAATTGATTGAATCTTTGGGATTAAAAGGGAAACATATTGGAGATGCAGAGGTAAGTCTTAAACATGCCAATTTCATTATTAACAAAGGAAACGCAACAGGAAATGACATAAAAAAACTGATTTTAGAAATCAAAGAAAAAGTAAAAAAGGAATACAATATTGATTTAATATGTGAACAAGAATTTGTAGAATAATTCTTGTTTTTCTTTTTATTGACAAAGCCATCGGGGGAGGGGTACAATACTACATGTTTGAAAGGAAAAGATGATAGAAATGTTTATCAAAAATAAAAGAAAAGCAAGATATATAGGTGCCTTAACAATTGCTACAGTATTATCTTTTATGGGATGTAGAAAAGAAGAAATAAAAGTAGAAAAGACTGCTGAAGAAAATATTGAAGAAGTAATTTCACAAGAAAAAGAGAAAACTTTTTTGCTATCTTCTTGTCAAGTTATTGTAGAAAATTTTCCTGATGGAAGTGTAAAACATCATTTTATTACCACTGAGGATTGGGAAATGTATGATATAGTTAGAATAGAAAAAGAAACATATACAGAATCTAAATATGAATATAAAGCCATCACAGATGAAAATTTAGTCTTTTCTGATTTAATAATTCGCTATAATGAAAGTTATCAAAAATACGAAAAAATTCCTGAAACCGATGGAAAGTATATTTTTGATTACAATATTCCTTATTTTAAAATGGATGTAAGAAATATAAAATTGCCAGAAGGCTATGTTTTGTTTTATCACTATAATGTAAAAGAATTTAGGGAATTAGAAGAAAAATTGGATGCTTCTCTTTACAATCAAAAGGAAAAAGATGAATATTATACAAACGCTTTGTTACTAATCAAAATATTTGATGAATACATGTGTATTGATTGCTCAGGTCTTTCTGGTTCTAAAGAATGGATTTGTGAGAGCACTGACCCATATGATGAAAAAAAATTAGAAAAATTTATTTATCTTCCAATCGTAGGAAATAATACTTTTAATTTAAAGGTGCGAGAAGCAAAAGGAGAAGATGCGGTATTTAACGTTTTTGAAAAATCATACGCATATGAAACCACTTCACTTGATCAAACAATACGTAATGATTTAAGAGGAAGTATAAGTAAAATTCAACTATTATCTAATTATTTAAGTTATGAACAATGGTAATAATTTATGGATTTCCAAAAAAGAAAATACAAGTAAAAAAGTATTACCAAAAGAATTTTATGAAAAGTTAAATACCTTAATAAGAGAAAGTGATATAAATCATCTTTATCTTGAAAATATAGATGATGATACGATAGATCTAAGTCAAATAGATACGTCAAAAATAACAGAAAATACTCTTAATTTTACGGATTTTGAAGGTAGCCTTGATTGTTCTACTTTAACTGGTACAATGAAAATAGATTTTATAAATACAAATGGAGAAAGTGCGGCAAAAATATTATCTACTTGCAAAGATAAACAGATGTCTATAAATTGGGAAGAAACAGAAAAGTATGAATTAAAAAGTTTCTTAAAAGGCATAACAAAAAAGAACATAAGTCTTCATGAATGTTATATACGAGAAAGAAATTTAGAAAGAAGTATTACACAAGAAGTGTTTACTTTAATAAGTAAAGTAAATGCTGAATATGTAAGAATTGATGCAGATGGATTTAAAAATCCTATTAACTTAGATTTAGAATTAAATCCCAAAATTGAAAGTATATGTATAACTGCTTATGAATATCAAAAATCTTGGGAACCAGATGAATATCACAATGCCGAATTAGGAAACATTAAAATAAAATCAGAGAATAAAGAATTATTCTGTTCTTTTCATCAAACGGATATTACTAAAAATACAAGATTTTTTTTGCCAGACTCTATAAATCTTTATTTGCTTGATTTGAATGTGACAGATATCAGAGCATTTAAAGATTTAAAAAATTGTAGAAGGCTACTTTTTAATGAAATTTCAGAAGTAGGTATTTATGCAGGTGATATGGTTTACGATGCTAAAGAGATGCCTAGTAGTATAATGGGAGAACTACCATATAATGATTATAACGAGTTCTTAAAAGACTTAGATTCTTTCTTTAAACTAAAGCAGTTAAAAGAAAGAATGAATCTTGTTGAGAAGTATAGCTATCGCATAAAAAAAGGAATTGGGGCTTATGCAACTCTTGAAAATGCAGATGTTCCAGTTTATCAATCACTAGAAGATTTAAATAACAAACAAAATCCACTTTCTTCCTATTTTGGAAGTGATGAATTAAGATGTATTAGTTCTATTTGTCTAGCAAACGAAGAACAAGAAGTGAATGTAAATAGTATGGAAATTTGCGAAAAATACTTAGATGAGGGATACGAAATAATTGGAGTTACTTTCATAAACATTTATGCAACTTCGAAAGAAGATAGGGAAGTTTATATTTCGATAGAAAATGTACAATTAGCTCTTTTACCATTCAAATAAATAAGAGTAATCAAAATTAGTTTGATGCTCTTTTTTTCAAATAATTCTTGTTTTTTGTTGACAAAAAAGTTGGGGAGGGGGTAACATATTATATGTTTGAAAGGAAAAAGAAAAGTGAAAAGAAAAAACAAATTAACTTTAGGCGCATTATCTTTAGCAGCAGTTTTATCATTTACTGGATGTAATGAGTCAAAAGAAGAACAAAGTATAGAAACAATAACAGAAGAGATAGAAGAAAATCAAGCAACAGAAATAATAACTGCTATAAATCAAGCGACGAAACCATGTGTTGACATATTAAAAGAAATGCAAGATATAAAGAAAAATCCAGAAAGTTACATAGAAGAACTGATTTTTTTAGAAGATATCCAAATCTACTATAGTGATAATTTTAATTCATTACGGATTTATCCAAAGCGAGAGATTGAAAATCCAAAAGAAGTAGAAGAGGAATTTTATCAAAAAATAAATTTACTAATAAAAGTACTTGATATAAAAGTTTTATATATTGAAGACTTGGAAAATCAAATTGATTTTTCTAAAATTGAATTTTCGAATATTAGAGAATTAGGATTTGATAATTTTAATGGAATATTTGATAGTACAAAAGTAAATGTTTCCAATGTTGAAGAGTTAAGTTTTAGTAAATGTAATGGTCGGTTTAATTATTCTGGATTTCCAAAAAAAATCGACCAATTGTATTTATCAAACACCTCTTTAGATATGGCAAAAGAAATTTTTTCTACTTGCGATGTAAGATATTTTTATTGGGGGGAAACAATAGAAAATACTGGAAATTTAAAAGCTTTATTAGAATATTTTATAGAAAATAATGTTCATGTTGAAACCTTTTCGTTGAATCAATGGAATAAGAAAAATTATAATGGTATTACGAAAGAAGAATTTAATTTATTAGGCAAAACAAATATAAATGCAATACATATTTATGCGGATGGTTTTAAAGAACCGCTTGATTTAGATATAACATTAAACGAAACTATTAGTAGTTTTAATATCGATGTTTATAATACATATAGAGATGAGAATAATAATAGAATAAATGGAGAATTAGGAAATATAAAAATTAAATCTAATAATAAAGAATTGCATTTAGATTTCTCTTATGCAGATATTACTAAAAATACGCACTTTTCTGTACCAGATACTTCATGGATAGGTCTAAGTCAATTAAATTGTACAGATATTTCCGCATTTGAAGATTTAAAAAATGTCACATATTTATGGTTTAAAGAAGATAATGGGCCTGGACCAGAAGGAGACAATCGTGGAGAAATTAGATATTGTAGTGATCCTTCTATAGAATTTTATGATGCGTTTTCATTTGATAAGAAAGTTATATATAGAGATTATGATAAATTATTAAAAAAATTAGAATGTTTTTTTAAACTAAAAGAACTAAAAGCAAGATTAGAAGTATCGCCGAATGAATACTATGATTACTATTATGAAGCGAGTATTGGAGACTATGCAACATTAATAAGTGATGATGTAGAGGTTTATCAATCATTAGAAGACTTAAGCAACAAACAAAACCCTGTTTCTTCTTACTTTGGAACGAGTGAAGACAGATGTATCCGTTCTATTTGTTTAAAAAATGACGAAAATAAAGTCAAGGTAAACAATATGAAAGATTATGAATATTATTTGAGCGAAGGATATGAAGTGATTGGGTATACTTATATAAACCTATACGCAACTACTTTAGAAGAGCTTGAATTTTTTGTACCTGTAGAAAACATAAAATTAATTTTTACTCCATTTAAATAAAAATTCTTGAAATAAAGAATTTTTTCTTTTTCTAACTATTTTTTGTTATACTAAACTTATGGAAAAGTTAATAAAAGAAAAATGGACAAAACAAGAGTATCAAGAGTATATAGACTATTTAAAAAGTTGGAGTGATGAAAATTATAAAAATTTTCATAGCAAACTAACAACTACTAAATATGAAATTTTGGGAATATCTGTTCCCGTACAAAGAAAAATAGCGAATATCATTGCAAAGGGAGATATTTCCTCTTTTCTAAAACAAACAGAAAGTAACTACTATGAAGAAGTCATGATAAAAGGATTCGTTTTAGCCAAATTAAAATCAAAAGAAGAGTTATTAAACTATCTAGACGATTATGTATCACTAATTGATAACTGGGCCATTTGTGATGGATTTTGTAATAGTTTAAAAATAGTAGAAAAAGACAAAAAGTTTTGGTTTTCCTATTTCACAAATTATTTAAAAAGGAATCATGAATTTCAAGTTCGTGTTGGTTTAATAGTCTTTTTAAATTTTTATGTGAGTGATGAATATTTAGAGAAACTATTTATGTTAGTAGACCAAATAACATTAGATAAGTACTATGTCAATATGGGGATGGCTTGGCTCTTATGTGAATGTTTTACCAAATATAGGAGTATTACATTAGATTATTTATTAAAAAGTAAAGTAAACACATTTACATTTAACAAAACGATTAGTAAAATAAAAGATAGTTATCGAGTAGCAAAAGAAGACAAAGACTACTTAAATACATTAAAAAGAAAATAATTTCATTTGCTAAAAAGCAGGAAAGGAAACAAAAAATGCAAAAAACAATCTTTCTATTTTTATCTTTTTTACTTTTAACAGGATGCAAAAATACGAGTATAGGGGAACTAAACGAAATTAATAACAAAATTATTGCCTATTTTTCTTCGGAACAAGCAGAATATGACAACTTAAGCTTTAACTATATCGACGAAAAGGAACATAAAATAATCGTAGGTCTTAAAAAGAATACCAAAGAAGAACAAGAAAAATTTAAAAAAGTTGTAGTAGATTCCTATCTAATTCAATTTGTAGAAGGGAAAGACTATAATAATGTACAAGAAATACTATCTGTAGAAGATTTAAAAAAGTTACAAGAAAAAATTACAAACAGAGTTTCCCAAAATAAAGAATATACCAATTTCGCGGCAATTGAAATAAACGAGGAAACGAGAAAAGTAGTAGTCACCTTAATAAACAATACAGAAGAAGAGCAAAAATGGTTTTCAGAAAATATCGTGAATAGTCCTTACATCACTTTTATAAAAGGGGGACCATACAAAACTTCAAAATAAAAATAGATTGTTGTATAATAAGAAAAGAAAAGAGGAAAATATGAAAAAGATAATAGCAATTGTTTTTAGTCTATTTTTACTAACAGGATGTGGAGAAAAAGAAATTTTAAGTGAAGAAAAAGAATACGAAACAATAAAATACCAAGAAACAAACAAAAAAACAAATCATGTTTTAATAGAACTAGAAGATGAAAATAAAATGATCATGGAACTATATCCTGACATAGCTCCCATTAGTGTAAAAAATTTTCAAAAACTAGTCGAAAGTGATTTTTATAATGACATTATTTTTCATCGAGTAGTAAAAGATTTTGTCATTCAAGCGGGAGATGGAACAAGTCTAGGCAGAAATGCTACGACCATAAAAGGTGAGTTTAGTAGCAATGGAATAAAAAACGACTTAAAGCATGAACGTGGTGTTGTATCCATGGCAAGATCAGGTGTAAAAGATAGTGCAAGCAGCCAGTTTTTTATCATGTTAAAAGACAATGCGAGTTTAGATGGCCAGTATGCGGCTTTTGGTCGTGTCATTGCAGGTATGGACACTGTAGATAAAATTGGTTCTGTAGTCACAGACAAAAATGACAAACCACTAAAAGATATCAAAATAAAAAGAGCAGAATTTTTGAAAGTGAGTGAATAAAATGCAAAGAGAAGAATTAGCCAATATAATCTTTCCAGAGGTAACAAAAACCATTGCGGATTACGAAGCTATGTATCCAGAAAGAAAACTAGAAGAGAATGCTCGCGTGACTCGTTTTGCCCCAAGTCCTACAGGATTTATGCACATTGGACATTTTATGCCTTGTTTAATTGACTTTTGTTTAGCGCGTCAAAGCAAAGGAGTATTTTATCTTCGAAATGAAGATACAGATACCTCACGAACTGTGGAGGGAGCAGTAGAATACATTCGTTCCATTTTAGACGCTTACGGACTTTATCCAGACGAATACGAATATCGTGATAGTAATGAAACAAAAGGAAGTTATGGACCTTATATTCAAAGTGAAAGAAAAGAAATCTATCAAACATTCATTAAGCATTTGGTACGAGAAGGAAAAGCATATCCTTGTTTCTTAACGAAAGAAGAAATGGATGCTATTCGCGAAGGGCAAGCCAAAGACAAAAGAAGAATAGGAATTTATGGAAGATATGCAAAATATCGTGATTTACCAGTTGAAGAAGCGATTGAAAAAATAAAAAAAGGGGAGGCTTATACCATTCGCTTAAAAAGTACGGGAGACTTCAATCGAAAATTTAAATTCAATGATTTAGTCAATGGGGAAATGGAATTTCCAGAAAACGATATAGACATTCCAATTATGAAAAGTAAAGATGGTTTACCAACCTATCATTTTGCGCACTTAGTAGATGATCACTTAATGCATACAACGCATGTAGTACGTGGACAAGAATGGATAAGTTCCGTTCCTGTGCATTTCGAATTATTTAAAACATTTGGTTTCAAAATGCCAAAATACATTCATATCCCATTAATCTTAAAAAAAGATGGAGAAAGTGTTAGAAAAATATCCAAGCGATTGGACCCAGAAGCCAAAATGACATATTATGAAGAAAAAGGTTATCCTACTATGGCTGTTATTGAAGCAATTATGACTATTATAAATTCTAATTATGAAGCATGGAGAGAAGGGCATTTAGATGCTCACTTTACAGAATTTGAATTTTCTCCTAAAAAGATGAGCAGCAGTGGTGCGTTATTTGACTTAGACAAATTAGACAATATATCCAAAAATTACATCAGTCGTTTAAAGAAAGAAGAAGTTTACGAGGGAGTTCTTGCATGGAGTAAAAAATACGATCAAGAATTTGCAACAATTCTAGAACAATACAAAGACTATTCTATGGCGATATACAATATAGAAAGAGAGCAAAAAAAGCCTCGTAAAGATTACACCTATTACTCAGAAATAAAAAGTAAAACTTGGTACATGTACGACGAATACTTTCAAGATATTACTTATGATTTTGGGGAATTTAAAAAAGAGGATGTTAAAGAAATATTAACTACTTATTGGAAAGACTACTACAAAGAAGAAGATGACCAAGAAACATGGTTTAGTAAAATCAAAGAATTGTGTACAAAACTAGGATTTGCAACAGACATGAAAGCATACAAAGCAAATCCAGAAAATTATAAAGGCAGTATTGTAGATGTAACCAACTTTATTCGAATTGCGTTAACTACATTAACAACTACACCCAACCTTTATGATATTATGCAAATTTTAGGAAAAGAAAGAGTAGAAAAACGAATCGAAAATTTATAAGAAACATGTACTTCCAAATGAAGTACTTTTTCTTTTAACTAAAAAAATTTAAAAACTTCTCCAAATTCTTGCATAATCACTAGTTTTTTTTCATATTTTTCGTTATAATAGCCGTAGTAAAAAGTGGTGAGGAATATTATGGCTCAAGGCAAGAAAAAAAGAAAAATCAAAGACACAAAAATAAATACTAAAAAAGAACCAATAAAAAAACTAGAAGATAGAAAAGAAGAGCCCACTACAAACTCGGCGAAAAAAAAGGAAAAAGAAATTGTGAGTGAAAAAATGCCGAAAGAAAAAAAAGAAAGTAGTGCAAGTAAAAAAACAACTTCCAATCGAGGAACAAAAACAACACTTCCAAAAGAAAAAAAAGAAATAGCAAAAGAGGAAAAGAACAAACTCTCTGAAACAAAATCAAATCATTCAAAAGAAATAAAAAAAACCTCTTCTAAAAAAAGAGTTGAAAAAGAAAGAGCGGAAAAAAAGAAATCAACAGTCAAGAAAAAAACAGAAGAACCAAAAATAGTAAAAACAACAACAAAAAAAGCAACAGAGAAAGAAGAGCAAAAAAAAGAAACCAAAACTTTAACAGAGACAAAACAAAAGAAAACAGAAAATACAAATACCAAAAAGAAAAAAACGTCGGTACAAAAAAAGAAATCGGAAGAACAACCAAGAAAGAAAACGACAGAAAAAAAGAAAGCGAATAACAACAAAGAAGCAGCAAAAGTAAAATCTGCTAAAGAAAAAAAGAAAGCTGTATCGTCAAAATCAAAAAAAGTTAGTCAAACACCTGAAAAGAAATTTAGTAAACAGCAAAGAAAAGAATTAGAAAAAAAGGGAATCGATTTTCTTTTAACAATTGCAAAAAAGATAAAACAACTTGCCATACAATTTTTTATTTTTTCTAAAGTTCAAGCAAAAAAAGGAAAGCAACTATTAAAAAAAATAATAGAAGTTTTAAAAATAGGACTTGGAAAATTACAAAAAGGAATTCGTCAATTTTATAAATACTTAAAAGAAAAATACAAAGTACACCAAGAAAAAAGAAAAAAGAAAAAAGAAGAAAAATATGTAAAAAAGGTAGCTTTAAAAGAACAAAAAGAAAATACAAAAAAAATATTAGCTTACCAAAAAGAACAAACGATAAAATCCAATGAAAAAACTACAAAAGACAAGAAAGAAGAATCAAAAGAAAAAAAGAAAAAAAGAGTACCTAAAACACCAATCGTTTTAGGAGGTCTTCTTATTCTATATTTTGTAGCAACTACACTTCCATATGGAACAAGAGAATATGTATCCGGAGCTTCTGGAAAAATAATTGATGTTCCAAAATTAACAAAACTAAAAGAAGAATGCTGTAATTATAAAGCAACTTTTACAACAATACGAAGTATAAAATCCTTAGAAAAAGAAATGGAGCAATTAATAGCCTCTTATCAAAAATTAAATTGTGACAACAAATCATATGTTTATAACGAAAAAGGGGATTACACCATTACAGAATATAGTTTAAAAAAAGGAAAAATTTTTAATGAAATAACCATTACCTACGGAAAAGGAAATTCCTGTGAATTAGACACAACTTTTAAAAAATTAGAATTTTTACCAAATTCCTTTTCCTTAGAAGATGCTAAAAAAGATGGTAACTACGTAGTAACAAAAGAAAAAATATACAATCCAGAAGCTTATACCAAATTTATGGAAGAAGTAGAAAAGAAAAATGTAAATACTTTACGAATTGTAAAAACCAATGAAGAAGGAGATTTACTAATCACAGATGTAGAATATTTAAAAGAAGGAAAAATCAAAGTAACTTACGACAAAACAAGAGATAGAAACAACAAAGACAACTACATTATGGCTTATAAATACGACCATATCGGAATCTATAAAAATAAATTGTATGCTTACAATGGTTCAGCCTTAAATAACGATGTCATAAAAAGTAAAAATGCCTATTACTTAATAGATATTCCAAAAGAAAAGTAAAAAAACACAAAATTTAGCACTATTCTATAAACCATAGAATAGTGTTTTATAGCTTATAAGTTTATATATTTGTACCTTTGTATAAGATGAAGAAATGGTGAAAGTATAAAATTTCTTTGAGTTAATAAAAAAAATAGTGAAATGGAAATGCAAAATTAGAGAAATTAGAAATAAAGAATTATTTTAATGATAGCAAAACATTTTCAACTCCTATTAGACATAAAAAAGAAGGAATCTAAAATGAAAAAAGAAAAATTAGTTAATGAATTTAATAAAATAAATGCTACTAGCAATTTAAAAGAAATTCAAGAATATATACTTAAAATGATGAAAATCAATGAATTTAACAATACCCCATTAGAATTATTTTGTTATCTAGCAGAAGAAGTGGGAGAATTAGCCAAAGAAATCAGAAAAAACGAAAAAAATATGGAAATGGACATAAAAAAAGAGTATAAATCTTGTTTAAAATATGAAATAGCAGATGTATTTATTTATCTACTCGCATTATGTAATTCATATAATATTAATCTTCTAGAAGCATTTAAAGAAAAAGAAAAGATAAATTTGGATAGAATTTGGAAGTGAAAAAGAGTGTGGATAATAGGAAGAAACAAAAAACGTTTGGAGATAATGTTCTAGAATTTAATGAATGGTTATCAAATAGTTCTTTAGAATTATTTGATAATTATAGGATGAACAATCCATTTAGTGGTAAAAATAGAACACAAATTCAAGAAATGACAAAGATTTTTTATAACAAATATTATAAGGATTATAAAAAAAGAATTTTAATACTTGGCAGTTCTCCTGCAAGAAAAGGCTCATCCATAACGGGAATTCCATTTGAAGATGCAAATCATCTTTACAAAGAAACAGGAATTCTCATTGATAATTTTTATATCAATCCATCCTCTTCTAATTTTTTGTATGAAGTGATGGAACAATATGGAGGTTGTGAAAAATTTTATAAAAACTTTTTTATGAGTTTTGTTTGTCCATTAGGCATAGTAAAAACAAATACAAAAGGAAAGGAAGTAAATTCTAATTATTACGAAAGTAAAAAATTGGAGAATGCTTTGAACAATTTTATTGTTGAATCTTTAAAAAAACAAATTGCTTTTGGAATAGATACATCTCTGTGTTATTGTATAGGAAGTGGAGAAAATTTTAAATATTTAACAAAAATAAATGAACAATATAAATTTTTTGATAAGATAATTGCTTTAGAACATCCAAGATTTATTATGCAATATAATAAAAAAGAGAAAAAGAAATACTTAGAAAAGTACATGGCTGCTTTAAAGGTAAGTACAAAAAAAGAGAAAATTTAAGACAAATCCTCTATAATCTCTTTAAATTCTAGACCACGTTTTTCAAAATCAGGATATTGGTCCCAAGAAGCACACGCGGGACTAAGTAAGATTACATCTCCTGGAGAACTTACTTCATAAGCTTTTAAAGTAGCTTCTTTCATTGTAGGAAAAACATAAACTTCTTTCCCGTTTTGTAAAGCAAACTCTTTGATTTTATCTTTTGTTTCGCCAAAACAGAAAATAGCTTTCACATTTTTTAAATGCGGAGCAATATCTGTAAAAGGAATATTTCGGTCCAATCCTCCCATTAAAAGAAGAGTAGGCTCTGAAAAAGAATCAAGTGCAATCATGGTAGATTGATTGTTCGTAGCTTTCGAATCGTTATAAAAAGTTCTTCCATTTATTGTTTTAACAAATTCCATGCGGTGTTCTACGCCACCAAATTCTTTCAAAAAGTCTTGAATTGCTGTATTAGTAACACCAAACAATTTTGCTAAAGCAATACCCACCATACAATTTTCATAATTATGTACCCCTTTTAATTTGATAGTGTCACAAGAAACAATGGATTCATCATGATAATAAATTTGATTTTCTTTCAAATAAATATCAGCTGTATTTTTACTTGAAAAATAAATGGTATGAGAAGGAATATCATTTGTAAGTTCTAAAACATCATGATTCTCTTGATTTAAAATAGCAATATCCTTTTCCGTGTGGTGATTAAAAATTCTTTTTTTCATATTCTTATAGTTTTCATAAGAACCATGAAAATCCAAATGCACTTCACTTAAATTAGTAAGAACACTAATATCCGTTTTGAATTGGTACATATCACAAAGTTGATGATCAGAAATTTCTAAAACCAAAATAGAATCACTTTCAATTTCGGGAACCAAAGCGGCAAGGGGAGTACCGATGTTTCCACCTACATATACTTTTT
Organism: uncultured Mycoplasmatota bacterium; assembly: GCA_947649365.1. Taxonomy (GTDB): domain Bacteria; phylum Bacillota_I; class Bacilli_A; order RF39; family UBA660; genus MGBC108787. Next base: position 50,921 of record CANSRH010000004.1, read on the forward strand.
TTCCACTTCGTTTTAATAATTCATAAGCAATTGTCGTTGTTGTTGTTTTTCCATTGGAACCAGTGATTCCAATAATTGTCACATCCTTAGGTAAAAAAGCAAAGCTTGCTTCCATTTCATTCAAAACGGGAATAGCAAGTTGATTGGCTTTTAAAACCGCAGGGGCATCTTTAGGAATTGCTGGATTTTTAATAACACAATCCCAAGTTTCATTCACTAGAGTTTCTTGGGCATCTGTAATCACAACTTGTATTCCTAAACTTTGCAACTCTTTTAAAGTTTCCTCCGTTTGTTCTTTCTTATCAGAGATTGTTATTTTATTTTCATAACGGCTAAGAAGTCGTGCAATAGCAAGTCCACTACGAGCCATTCCTAGAATTAGCACTTTTTGATTATTGATCATTTGAAAAACCTCATTTCCAATTCAAATTTATTCATAAATTGTATCAATAAAAGATATGTTTATTATAGTGCATAATTGCATAAATTTCCAAATAAAATTTTACTTTGCATAAAAAGTATTTTTTTGATATAGTTATGATAAGAAAGGTGTGAGAATTTTGAAAAAGCTTGTAGTATTAGTTGGATTTGTTCTTCTTGTTGCAAGTGGCTGCGGAAGCGAAAAAACAATGACCTGTACAAGAACAATGGACCAAAATGGAATGAAAGCAGATTTGCGTTATGAAGTGAACTACAAAGGAAATACTGTTTCAAAAGTAAAATCTACAGAAAAAATCACTATCGAAGGTGATGACGCTGCGGATACTTTAGAAACATACAAAACAACAGTAGAAAATACGTATGCTCCATACAAAGATGTAGAACATTATAATTATAACGTTTCTGTAGATGGTAATACACTAACAAGTACAGTAGATATTGATTATTCTAAAATCGATACGAAAAAAATGATCGAAATCGATTCAGCCAATAGCCAATTAATCAAAGATGGAAAAATTAATATCGATGATTTAAAAAGCGCTTATAGTTCTGCTGGAATTACCTGCGAAAAATAAAAGAGTTATTCAATCAAAGAATAACTTTTTTTTTCTATCAACTGATAGCCAACTTGATTAATCGTACCAGCACCAATAGTGACTATAATATCGCTCATCTCTACATGTTCTTTCAAATAAGAAACGATTGCATCATAATTTTCAAAATAAAAACAATTTTCATTTTCTAACTTTATCAAATTTTCTAAATCTTTAGAAGAAATACCATAAGTATTAACTTCACGTGCCGCATAAATATCTGCCAAAAGAATACAATCAAATTCCTTCAAAACACTTGCAAATTCCTTCAAATGGTCCTTTGTTCTAGAATAGGTATGTGGTTCAAAAACCGCCCAAGTTTTATTATGAGGAATATCTCTACTACAAGAAAGAGTCGTTTTAATTTCTGTTGGATGGTGGGCATAATCATCATAAACAGGAATCCCTTTAAACTCACCAATTTTTTCAAATCTTCGATTAGCTCCCGTAAAAGTAGACAATCCTTTTTGAATCAATGATTTTTCCATAAAATACAAATCACATGTTGCAATCGTAGCAAGAGCATTCAAAACATTATGTTTTCCATGCACTTGCAAAGTATAAGTATCATAAAATTCCTTATTTTTAAAAACAGAAAAAGTAGGGTAGCCATAAGAATCAAAACGAATCTCTTTCGCAACAAAAGTAGCATGTTCATTTTCTATTCCATAACCAATCACTTGATGAGTTGTCTTAGAAACAACTTCCCTTGTATTTTCATCATCCAAATTAGCAATCACAACACCAGTTTCATTCAAACGTTCTGTAAATTTAAAAAAAGATTGTTTGATATGCTCAATATTTTTAAAATAATCCAAATGGTCATTATCAATATTCAAAAGAATAGCCGTATGAGGAAAAAATTCTAAAAAAGAATCAACATACTCACAAGCCTCCAAAATAAAATAATTGCTATTTCCTGTTCGATTATTGCCACCAATTTTCTTTAAATAAGCACCCACTTCAATCGTTGGATCGAAATTCGCTTCCAAAAAACAAGTGGCAATCATAGAAGTTGTGGTTGTTTTTCCATGTGTACCACTAATACAAATACACTCAGAATAGCATTTTGTAATTGCTCCCAAAAATTCACTTCGTTCCATCATTTTCTTACCCAATCGTTGTGCTTCCACAAATTCAGCATCCTCTTTTGGAATCGCTGCTGTATACACAATCAAATCAGCAAAAGAAACCATTTCAGGATGGTGTCCAATTTGTACATCCACACCCAAGCTTTTTAAATGAAGGGTATTTTCACTTTCCTTTGCATCACTACCTGTAATACAAAAACCAAAATGGGTTATATGTTCGGCAAGACCGCTCATACTCACGCCACCAATCCCAATCATATGAATTCTTTTATACATACTTATACTATCTAAAGTCATAAAACTCTCCTCATTTCTTCCTTATTATATCTTATGAAACCAAAAATGAAAAGAAGTCATGAACAAATTGAAAACTAACACTTGCAAAAAAAGAAACTTTCCTGTATATATGAATATAGAAAAAGGTGTAAAAATGAAAAAGCGATTCCTAAAACAAAATTTTCTTTTCTTCTTATTTTTTCTTCCTATTCTTCTTGTTGTCTTTGTAATCGGAATGCATAGTAAAGAACTTATCAATACAACCATTCATCTTCTTTCTTTCTTACTACTATTTATAATAAGTGTTCTTCTATGTACAAGCCTTATTTTTAATAAAAAAAACAAAAAAGAAAAATGGTCCAAAAAGAAAAAAATAATTTTTATTGTTTTCTTTTCATTAGAAATTGTAGGAAGTACTACTTTGTTAACACTTCTTTATGGACCATGGGATCAATTTCGTGACTGGTTAATTCCTTCTGCTATGACCACCATGCATCATAAATATTTAGCTACTTGGTTTTACAGCGAAGAAGAAATAAAATACGTATTAGAAAACAATCAAGTGATTGAACAAAAAGAGCCAACGAATGAAGAATTAATAGAACCAGAAATCATTCCTCCTGTAGTATATGAAAATGAATTTGAAGAAAAAATATTCAAAGACAAAAAAGAAGACGAAATCTATAGAATCATTCCCATAGAAGAAAAAAAGTTTACAGGGTACTTAGCAGTCATTTATGACCCCTCAAGAGTAAGTGTAACAACAACTAGATTTTTAGACGTACGAGGACAATATGTTACGGAAATGGCCTCAGAATCAAAAGCGTTATTAGCAATCAATGGAGGAGGATTCATTGATCCCAATCTTAATGGTGCTGGTGGATCTCCTCAAGGAATAACCATCAAAAATAAAAAAGTCATTACAAAATACAATTATAGTATTTCAGGGGGACTCATTGGACTAAACGAAGACAACAAACTTATTTTAGGAAGAATGACAGTAGAAGAAGCACAAAAGAAAAACATTCGAGATGGAGTATCCTTTGGACCCTTTTTGATTGTCAACGGAAAAAAATCATTTATCAAAGGAAATGGGGGATGGGGAACTGCTCCTAGAAGTGCGATTGGGCAAAGAAAAGATGGAATCATCCTTCTACTTGTTGTTGATGGAAGAACGTTAAAATATCCTGGAGCGAGTATGGTAGATTTAACTACAATTTTAGATAATTATGGTGCCATGAATGCAGCCAACTTAGATGGGGGAACCTCAAGTACCATCGTTTTACCAGAAGAAGAAGCAAAAAAATACAAAAAAGAAAGTGAATTAAAAAACAGCTGTCGAAAAAACTATTGTTACATCAATAACCCCATTGATAGTACTGGGGCTCATAAAACAAGGCCTGTTGCTAGTTCCATCATCGTAAAATAAAAAAAGAGGAGAAAAAAATGGAAGAAAAAGAAATAGAAAAAATAATTCATCCTGAAAAGAAATTATGGATATTTCTTATTAGTTTTGTAAGCATTGCTACTCTATGCATTGCCTTTCCTTTTTTCATCAAATTCAGGAATGCAGAACAAAATAACGAATATATCAACATAAACGAATTAGTAGAAAAAGAAAAAGAGCAATTCGTAAAAATAGAAATTGAAAAACTACCGGTTATGCTTTCATCAACTAAAAAAGAAAAACAACTTTATTTTGTTACTGACACAAACAACAACATATACGTTGTAGAAATGTTTGATGAAACATTTAAAAAAATAGTAGAAACCTTAGAAAAAGAAACCGGGAAACTAAAAAGTCCTTATGAAATCAAAGGGACTACTAAAAATTGGGAGCAACAAATAAAAAATACAACCATTGTGAATAGTTATAGAATTTATCCAAACAAAAAAATACAAGAAGAAAATTTTACAGAATATTTTGAAGAATTTTATATCAGTGAAACAAAAAGAAATGACAGAATGATTTCTTTATCAATCAGTATAGTTTTTTTTGGTGTCTTTTTCCTTATTTTAGTTCTAGGATATTTAATTCCTTCTCTTTTAAAAACAAAGAAAACAAGAAAAAACAAAGTCTTAATGGACGAATTAAGAAAAGAATTAAATAATTTAACCTCTACTCCTTATAAAAAACAGCGAATTTATTTAACAAAGAACTACATTGTTGCAGGTTTAGAAGTAATAGAATACAAAAACATAAAAGAAATATTTATAGAAGAAGTCAAAAAATATGGAGCCACCATTGGAAAAAATTTAGTAATTTTCAATCAAGAGGATAAAAAAATAATGATTGGTTCTATTGCTGGAACAAGCAATATACTAGAAGACATTCTAAAAGACATAGAACAGAAACAAAATGCTTTGATCGAATGAAAAAGGACGATTTACTAAAAAATATAGACAAAATACATACAACAGAATTGTGGAAAATACGAATAAAAAGAAATTTAAAATAAAAATTGTGATAGAAAAAGACAAGGAAAAAACTGGTATTGTGAAACAATGGATATTTGAATCATTATCAAAGCGAGTAACTACACCATTATAACTGCACATAAGAAGAGGAAGAAAAATGGAAAAAATAGAATTTAAAAAAATAAGTGAATTTAAAAAAGGAACATTATACAATCAATTAGTAGATGCTTATTCTTTTCATACAGATTGCAAAAACAATTGGGAAAAACAATGGAAAGAATATGACGATTTCTTCTATGCAAATCAGAAAAATATTGCAGATAAATATGGATTTGTGACACTAGTAGATAAAGAGGTAGTAGGTCACATTTCTTGGGACCCTAGAAAGCGACCACAATCTGTTTCCATAGGACACAATTGTATCTTATCAAAATGGAAAGGAAAAGGATATGGAAAAAAGCAATTGGAAGAAGCGATACGAAGAATAAAAGAATACAAGCCCAAAAAAATAATAGTGACAACGAATGAAATTACTATAGCAGCTCAAAAAAATTATGAAAGTGTAGGATTTGTAAAAGTGAAAGAAAGAAAAAATACAGAATATCCTTTTGCAGGCAATTATATTGATTATGAACTAAAAATAGAAAGCCATGAGTAACTATAGAAGAAAAAAACAAAATAACTTTATTTAAAAGGAGAATACCATGAACAAACAAGAAATTCCCGTATGGGATTGGATGGAAAATTATGGAACCTATCGTTGTAAAATTGGTGAAGCGATGAATAAAGTGGGCATTTCTATTTCAAAAATGAGAAAATTAACTGGTTTAAATCATGATGTTGTAAAAAAATATTATGAAGACAAAATTATTCGTATGGATAAAGATGTCTTAGCTAGAATAAGCTACATTTTACTTTCTTATGGGGTGGATCCAAATACTTTAATCGAATATATTCCACCTAAATAAGTTGATTTATTAATTAAATTTATTGAACTTTTATAAATGAAAATAAAGAACAGGTGAAAGTGATGAAAAAGAAATACTTAATTATAACTATAATATGTATCATTATTTCAATAATATTGGGTATTATTGCCAATGATATTTTAGTTGGAGGTCCAATACTTTTAACAGGATTATTATGCGCTTATTTTGCAAGTGAAGGAAAACGAATGAATTACATTTTAGGTTTGATTAATTATTTATTAATGGGCTTTGTTTCATTTAAAAACAATTTATATGGAATCTTTTTCTTTTACACATTTGTATTTTCACCACTACAGATTAATGGATTTATAACTTGGAAAAAGAATTTAAATGCTGAAAAGAATGTAAAGGTACGAGAATTTACTTTAAAAAATTCTATAATTATTACACTATCTTGTATATTTGGAAGCTTATTATTAGGATATTTGCTTACTTTTATACCAAATCAGAGATTAGCATTTATGGATGCAAGTTCTAATTGCATTAATCTATGTGGAGTTATGTTAATGATATTAAGATTTAAAGAATCATGGTGGTTATGGTTAATCAATAATGTTATTGATTTAAGCATTTGGATGCTTACTTTTATAAATAAAGGTGAAGGATCAACAATGATGTTATTGGTATCTATTGGCTATTTATTAATAAATATTTATGGAATAATTAAATGGAATATAGAAGCAAAGAAAAATAAGTGCGATTGATATTTAAAAAGAAAATACAAATTTGACATTTTACTAAAAAATGCTATAATTAAATTACTTTTTGAAAGGGAGTATTTATATGTTAAACAATCAATCAACGACAACAACTTATACGACAACGAAATCAATTGTTACTATTGATTGTTTTAGCATTGTTTAATAAAAGTATAAATTTTAAATACTTATATCATTATTACAAAGTCTATTACAATCAAGTAGTAGACTTTTAATTTTATGGAAATTAAATCAATGGAAAATGATATTATATTAATATAAAGACTATAATATAGGACATGATTATTAAGAACTTATTTTAAAGAGAGTTATCGATTTGGTGGAAAGATAATGAATAAACTTAATAATTACTACCTATTATGTTGCGCAGGAAACTGATAGCCCGATAAGTTCGGTTAAAATGAATTAAGTTAAAATAAGGATGGTACCGTCTTTTTAGACTCCTAATATGGTATCATTCTTTTTGTTATTTAAAGGAGATGGTAAATGGATGGAAACGGAAAGTGATACGATAAACTCCCAATCAAAAAGTTAATAAAAGAAAGAAGGAAATAAAAATGTTAAATGAAAAAGGTGCCTTATTATTAAAACAAGTCATAGGGGAAAAATATAAAAATATTAGATTAGATAATGTGTATGCGAATGAATTTGAGTTTTACTATGAGTTTAAAATGGATGGGTATGTAAGTGAAAATGATTTTGATTCTCTTGAAAATAAAATTAGAAAACTAGACAATAGTCTTTTTGTAAAACTTTTAAAAATTAGTGGTGTTTATTATGAAGGCAATATCAATAATGAAATGATTACTAGAATAGTTGGAAAATGCTTTGAGAGTAAAGAAGAACTAGATAAATACAATCAATTTTTAAGTGAGGCTAAAGAAAGAGATCATCGAAAAATTGGGGCTGATTTGGATTTGTTCTGTTTTTCTGATTATGTCGGTGGAGGACTTCCTTTATATACTCCAAGAGGAACAATTGTGAAAGATGAACTACAAAAAGAAATTGAGCGTGTTTGCAGAAAGTATGGATTTCAAAAAGTGAGTTGTCCATCACTAGCAGATATTTCTTTATTTGAAACTTCTGGTCATGCTAAAAAATTTAATGACGAGTTATTTAGAGTTGAATCTCCAAAAGGACATAACTTTGTACTAAAACCTGTTCAATGTCCTCACCATACTAGAATTTATGCTTCAAAACTTCGCAGTTACAAAGATTTACCAATACGATATATGGAATCAGATAAACAATATAGAGCAGAATTACAGGGAGCAGTTGGAAATAATCTATCGAGAGTATATGCGATAACTGTTGAAGATGGACACTCATTCTGTCGTCTAGATCAAGTGAAAGACGAAGTGATTAATATGTGTAATTTAATCAAAGATTTTTATAAAAGAATGGGATTATGGGAAGGGCACTCCGTTTCTTTATCTCTAAGAGATTATGAACATCCTGAAAAGTATATTGGGGAAAAGTGCGATTGGGATTTATGTGAGAAAATGCTAGAAAGTATTTCTAATGAATTAAATCTTGATGCGAAAAGATGTGAAGGAGAAGCAGCATTGTATGGACCCAAACTTGATTTTATGTTTCAAGATGCCTTGGGAAGAGAAATTCAAATACCAACTGTTCAACTAGATTTTGCTACTCCAAAAAGATTTGGACTATTCTATATTGATGAAAATGGAGAAAAGCAAACTCCTGTAATGGTCCATAGAGCTGTTCTTGGTTCTTATGAAAGATTTTTAGTGTTATTGCTAGAACAATTTAAAGGTGTACTTCCTATTTGGTTATCTCCTGTTCAAGTCAATATACTACCAGTTAATAGGAAATATCATGATGAATATTGTAAAAAGATAATGGAGATATTAGATGACAATGATATTCGTGTTAGTTATGATGATTCAAAAGAAAATATGGGTAAAAAAATGAGACAAAGCAATATCATGAAAAATCCATATACTATAATCATTGGAGATAATGAACGAGACAATACTCTTATCAGTTATCGTAAATATGCTAGTGAGGAAACTTATTCAATGCCTATTGAAGAATTTGTAAAATTTATTCAAGAAGAAATAAAGAAGAGATAAAAATTCATAATAAAAAAGTTGATTAATTCGCATTACTTTTTATAATGCTATTTCAAAAAAACAGATCTATGAGTAAAATTTTGTAAAACTATTGTGAAAGATAGTTATTTTATGATATGATAGTAATGTCTTTTGTAAAAGGCATTACAACATGGCCTGTTGGTGAAGGGGTTTAACACGCCACCCTCTCAAGGTGGTATTCACGGGTTCGAAACCCGTACAGGCTACCATTTTAGTATTTTAAAGCCTTTGATTAAGGCTTTTTTTTGTCGAGTGAAAGTAAAGAACAAAAGAAAATCGGATAATTTCTTTTATTTTGTTATAAAATAAAAAAAAGGAGTTTAAAAGTATGAAAAAAGGAAAAATTGTATTAGTAGTTCTTTGTTTGTTAACGATCTTATCTGTATCCAAAGTATCAGCATATGGAAATACGTACAAAAAATTAGAATCAGAAGTAATTACTATTGATGTAAATAAAGAAAGAAGAGAACGAGAAGAAAAAGAAAGAAAAATGACCATCTATATTGCCATTGGTGTCTCAGTAGTTTCTTTTATAGTATTTATTGGAACAACTTGTGCCTTAGTAAAAGCGAAGAAAGAGCAAAAGAAATAATGCTCTTTTTTGTTATTTAGTATATAATACTAGACAAGTAGGTGACTCTATGAAAAATAAAATCTATGCTTTATTAATTGTAATAGGAATAACCAATTTCATTTTGCAAATTTTTGTGTTCCAAACTCCTAATGGTTTTTTAGGCTATCTTCTATGTTTATTCTCTACATTGACTATAATTCTCTCCAGTATAAAACTCTTTCAAAATAGTAAAAAATTTCAAGAATTTATAAAAATTATATTAGAAATGTTATAAAGGTGAAGAAAATGGAAAAGTACAAAGAAGTAGAAAGAAGCATTATAAAAACCTATCGAAAAGAAATATGGAGCAAATTTATAAAAGCAATCAAAGATTATGAATTAATAAAAGAAAACGATAAAATCATGGTTTGTATAAGTGGAGGAAAAGATTCCTTTTTACTTGCCAAGTGTATGCAAGAAATTCTTCGGCATGGAAAAATACATTTTGAAGCAAAGTATGTTGTAATGAACCCAGGATACAATAAAGAAAATATAAATCGAATAAAAGAAAATGCAAAACAATTAAACATTCCTATAGAAATATTTGAAACCGATATATTTCAAATAGCCAACACATTAAATGAAAAAAGCCCCTGTTATCTTTGTGCCCGAATGAGAAGAGGGCATTTATACAACAAAGCGCAAGAACTAGGATGTAACAAAATTGCTTTAGGACATCACTTCGACGATGTAATTGAAACATCTTTACTATCAATGTTTTATGGTTCTGAAGTAAAAACCATGATGCCCAAACTACATAGTGACAACTTTGAAGGTTTAGAACTCATTCGTCCTATGTACCTTATAAAAGAAAGTGCTATTCTTTCATGGAGAGACTTCAATCACTTAGAATTCTTAAATTGCGCTTGTAAATTCACAGAAAAAAATGCTCTAGAAGAAAATAGCAAACGAAAAGAAATGAAAAAATTAATCAGTGACTTACGAAAGTCAACCAAAGACATCGATGATAATTTATTTAAAAGTATGTCCAATATTAATTTGAATTGTGTTTTAGGTTATACAAAAGATGGTAAAAAACACCATTTTCTAGATACTTATGAGGAAACCAATGGAAAATAATTTATTCATTAAAAAAATAGTTTTCGAAAGAGACAAAGTAAGCGACTTTAAAAAGTATCCATTTTCTATTCCTTACTACAAAATTTTTAGAAATAGGGGTCTTTCCATTCTAGACGAACCAGAATCTGCTTTATCTCCTAGTTCAGATGAGTTGACTTGAATAAATAACTTAGCCAAAAATGATTCTCAATTTATTATTGTCACCCATTCTCCTATTTTAATTTCTTACCAAAAAGGAACAATTTTAGATTGAAACCAAAATTTAAAAAAAGTAGAATACAAAGAAACAGACATTTACGAAACCTACAAATTGTTTTTAGATAATTCCAAAAAAATGCAAGAATCCCTTTTTCTAAAAGAAGAAGAATGATACAATAAAAAAGAAGTAAAGGTGATTTATAATGCGTTTATATTTTTATGGTTTTATTTTATTAATTAAAAGATTTATTTTACGAAAAAATACAGGAAAATGTATTTTATCTTTTGTTGAAAAAATGGGAGTAGTTTATATTAAATTTGCACAAATGTTAGCCATGCAAAATATTGAAAATCTGTTTACAGAGGAAGATAGAAAAAACTTATCTAAGATTTGTGATCATTGCAACCCCATTCCTTTTAAAAAAATAAAAAAACAAATTGAAAAAGAATATGGTTGTCCTTTAAATAAAAAGTTTAAAAAAGTATTTGAAACTCCTATTGGTTCTGCTTCCATTTCACAAGTCCACAAAGCTATAACAAAAAATGGGGATGTAGTAGCCATTAAAATAAAAAGAAAAGATGTAACAAAAAGAATAGAAAAAGACATCAAACAACTTCGAAAAAATATGCATCGATATGGCAAAATTTTGAAATTTAAAAATTATTTAGGAGGAGATACAGCACTAGATTTGTATTTAGAATGGATTAAAGAAGAAACGGATTTTGTAAAAGAAAAAAACAATATTTTAGAATACTTTCGTTTTGCCAAATCTGTAAATGGCAGTATACCAGAAACAAAAAACATTGTTGTACCAAAAGTATATAAAAAACTATGTACAGAAAATATTATTGTCATGGAATTTATTTTTTCCAAAACCATCAATCAAATGCCATTAACCCAACAAAATAAAGAAAAAATTTCGAAGAGTTTAAATGACTACATTTTGTTATCCTTTTACGCACTATTTCATGATATGCCTGTAACATTTCATGGAGATCCTCATGGAGGAAATATTTATATTGATAAAAATGGCAATTTGGGTTTTTTAGATATGGGTTTTATCTTTACCCTTTCCAAAGAAGAAGTAGCATATGTTCGAAAATTATTTTTAAATGCTTATACATGCAATGTAGAAGATTTAACTAAAATATTATTAGAATCTTCAACGCAAAAAGAAGTAAACGTAGAGGAACTGAAAAGAGAAATAGAAAAATGTTGCAAACAATTTTCTAAAATTCCTATTTCTCAGTTTTATATGGATATGATAATGGTATATACAAAATTCAATGCTACACCGCCAAAAATTTTTTACAAAATGGCAAAGACATTTGTAGCTTTGTTTGGCATGACTACTTTCTTAAAAAATACAAAAACAACTGAAGAATTGTTACAAAAACAAATCATTGATTTTTATGTAACTAGAACCATGACAGACATCAAAGAAATCACCAGTAGTAGCATTCACTTATTGCCAACCTTATTTAAAAATCTACTTACCAAAGGAATCACAAAAAGTATTACAGAACAAATGATAGAATTAAGTGAAATGCAAAAGAAAATGACAAATGCAACAGCCCATGCAGGAGAAATCATAGAATTAATAAAGAGACAAGCGCAATTAAACAAAGAATAACATAAAATTCGACATATCTTTTCAAAAACATTACTTATAATGAGAAAAGAAAAAGAGGAATGTCGAATGAAAAGAAAAAAATTACGAATTGTTTGTGTGTTGTTTCTTTTTTTATGTCCTATCATTGGAGATGCAAAAGAAATATACACCTATTTAGAAACGGAAAACATAAATGAACTTACAAATATAAAAGCCAACCACATACTTCTTATCAACCGAAACGACAATAAAATTCTTTATGAAAAGAATAGTGAACAAGAAATAGCTATTGCAAGTCTTACCAAAATAATGACCGCCTTAGTAACGATTTTACAAACTGAAAACCTAGATGAAACAATTCAATTAACAGAAGAAGCATTTCTTGGTATCGATGGATATATGGAAGCAGGATTTAAAATTGGAGAATCTGTTACCATTCGAGATTTATTGTATGGAACACTTCTACCTAGTGGAGTAGAAGCCTCTCAAGCCTTAGCCCTTCATACCTCTGGTTCAATAGAAAACTTTGTATCTTCCATGAATCATCTAGCGAATATCTTAGAAATGAATCATACCCATTTCAGTAATCCAGTGGGACGAGATGCAGACAACCATTCCACATTAGAAGACCTATCAAAACTATTGTTATTTGCTCTACAAAATGACACATTCTATGAAATTTATACAACAAAAGAATACACAACCACCAATGGATTGAACTTAAAAAGTACACTTTTTTCGGCATCAAGCAAATACAATTTAGACACCAAATTTATAAAAGGTTCAAAATCAGGATACACAAAAAAAGCAGGCCTTTGTTTATCCAGTATAGCAGAAAAGAATGGTACCGAATTTTTACTCTTGGTTGCAGATTCCTTATATGAAAATGGGTTTCCCAATCATGTAATAGACAGCATGACGATTTATCAATATTTTTTTAATAACTATAGTTACCAAGAAATTTTAAAACAAAATCAAGAACTATCTACCTTTTCTATTTTAGACGGCAAAGAAAACAATCTTACGATCAAAAGTGAAGAAAACATTTCCCTATATTTAAAAAATGACATGGCAGAAAAGTTAGAATACGAATTCGTTGGAAGAAATACCATAGACAAAAAAGTAAATTATGGAGATCATCTAGGAAACGTAGTAGTAAAATACAACCAAAAGACTTTATATACCTATCCCATCTATTTAAAAGAAAACATCACTTACTTACACACCAAAGAAATACTTCTTCTATTTAGTAGTTTAGCAATTTTCTTTCTTTTTCTTTTTATGCTAAAATGGAAAAAAGAAAAGGAAAGAGAAATATGCAAGAATACTTAAATGTATTTATCGATAAAGAATATCCAACATTTATAGACAAATACACCAAAACCCAAACTCTCCAACGTTTAAACTATGTAACTCAATTTTGCGGTTGTGATTATACGAAACTTTACAGCCCTTTATTTGTATACACAAGATTTCATCATAGTATCGTAGTTGCTCATAGGACATGGCATTTCACCCATAATAAAGAAGAAACAATTTCTGCTCTTTTACATGATGTAGGAACGCCTTGCTTTGCCCATTCCATTGATTATGTCTTTGGAGATTATCTAAATCAAGAATCTTCTGAAAAAAATATAGTAGAAATCATAAAAAAAGATAAAGAATTAATGAACTACCTAAAAGAAGATGAGATTTCTTTAGAACAATTGAATGATTTAACCAAATATCCGATACTAGAAAACAAATCTCCAAAACTTTGTACAGATCGATTAGACGGAGTTTTGCATAGTTGCTATATCTGGTTGCATACCCATGAACTCAAAAAGATAAAAGAAGTATATGACGATTTAGTAGTTTTAGAAAATGAACAAGGAAAGAAAGAAATTGGTTTCCAACACAAAAAACAAGCACTTCAATTTGCTTATATGGTAAAAGAATATGCCATAGCATTACAAAAAAATGAAGACAAATATACTATGAAATTTGTTTCGGAAATCGTAAAAAAAGCATTTTTAAAAAAATTGATTTCTATGGAAGATTTGTATACGAAAAAAGAAAGTGACTTGGTAGACTTATTTCAAAAACATTTTTCTTCTTGGAGAGTTTTTAATGAGTCAGCAACCTTGATAAAAGCAGACAACCAACCTACGTCTTTTTATGTTTCCTTAGAAACCAAAAAAAGAAATGTCATTCCTCTTATAAAAACGAAGGAGGGAAGTAAAAGAATTACAGAAGAAATAGGAAAAGTACAAGAAATATACAATGAAATCGATTGTTTTAAAGATACAAAATATGCCTAAATCGAAAAAATAAAAAACATAATTTAAATTGCTTGAAAAGAAAGTAAGAATAGTATAGAATAACTCCTAACGAAAAAAGGAGTATTTTTATGGAACAATTTTTAACACCAAAATTAGAACAAAATTTAAGTGAAATATCATTAGAATATGTTTATAAAAAAGAATTAATATTTCCAGATTGTCCAGGATTTGTAAAAAGAAATATAATTTCTAAATCCCCTGCGGGTCACGAAGACATCCTAGCAAGTTGGATGACCAAAGGCTACATTCCAAACGATTATGAAGCATGGCAACACGTAATGAGAAGAGAGCCTTTACTTGCCAATATGCGTTTTTCTGAATTAGGAGACCTGATTGTTCATATATCTAAAAAAGAAGCTTCTCCATTTAATATACTTTATTGCCCAGAAAAGATGCAAGATTTCCAAAAATGGAGAGTAAGAATATGGTGGGAATATTTTAGAAGAGCAAACAAATTTTGTGAAATAAGTTATAAAAGTCAAGAAAAGAGTATTTGTTATTCTTCTGAGAATATAGAGGAGTTTTTAGAACAAGAACAAATACTAAACGATACTTACATGAGAACTCTTGCAAAAAAATTTTACAAAGAAGAATAAAGATAATTCTTTTTTTTATGAAATTTTTTATCTATTATTGTCGAATGCCTTGTAATCAAAAAAGATGTATATATAATAACGCCTAATTCTTGTTCTAATTATTAATAGAGAAAATAAGTGACAAAAATGAAACAAGAAATAAAAGGATTAGAAAATAATGAGAATACATTTGAAAAAATAAAACACACGGACGAATTCGGGGTTGATTATTGGTTTGCTAGGGAACTTATGGAAGCATTAGAATATAAAAAATGGCAAAAATTTTTAAATGTGATAAGTAATGCTAAGATAGCTTGTGAACAAAGTAATAATTTTGTAGAAAACCATTTTACCCAAATGGATAAAATGGTTAATATTGGATCTAATACAACGAGAAAAATTATAGATTACAAATTAACTAGGTATGCATGTTATTTAATTGTTCAAAATGCAAATCCTAACAAGAAACCAGTAGCACTTGGTCAAACTTATTTTGCTGTTCAAACCAGAAAACAAGAAATCAGTGAATTAGAATATGCCTCTTTATCAGAGGAGGAAAAAAGAATTTATCAAAGAAATTTAACAAAAAAAGGCAATTATTCTCTAAACCAAGCAGCTAAGAAATCGAATGTAAAAAACTTTGATAAATTCCATAATGAAGGATACAAAGGTCTTTACAATGGAGAAACTGCAAATGATATTGCGAAAAGAAAAGGGCTACGATATAGAGAGGAAATTTTAGATAACATGGGAAGCGACGAATTGATTGCTAATTTATTTAGAATATCTCAAACAGAACAAAAGTTGAAAAGAGAAAAAATAAATACGGAAAAGAAAGCAAACGAAGCACACCATAAAATCGGAAAAATTGTTAGAAATGCTATAAAGGAGGCAGGAGGAACAATGCCAGAAAAATTGCCAAAGCCCGAAAAAAGTTTAAAACAAATAGAAAAAGAAAAATCAAAAAATGATTAGAATGAATTTTTTCTTGCTATTTTGCATCGGGGGGGGGGTATAATAGTTATATATTTTAAAAAGAAATAGTGATATAATAAATTCTAGGAGGAGTTTACATGTTAAAAGTAGAAAATGTAACAAAATATTATGGCTCATTCAAAGCGGTCGATAACTTATCATTTACTGTAGGCGATGGCGAAATATTTGGGCTTTTAGGAGTCAATGGAGCAGGAAAAACAACAACGTTTCGAATGATTATTGGACTTCTTGATAAAACAGAAGGACAGATTACCTTAAATGGCAAACCTATCAACTATGATGTAACCGATAAAATAGGCTTCCTAACCGAAGAACGAAGTTTGCTTACCAAATTAACGGTCAAAGAACAAGTCATTTATTATGGTGTTTTAAAAGGAATGAAAGAAAGCGAAATTTTAGAAAAACTGGATGTTTGGTTAAAACGCTTTAATATAGAAGACTATAAAGAAAGAAAAATAAAAGAATTATCGAAAGGAAACCAACAAAAAGTACAATTTATTACAGCTATCATCAATAGTCCAAAATTGTTAATTCTAGACGAACCTTTCTCTGGACTAGACCCAATAAACGTGCAACTATTTATGGATGTTATTAAAGAATTAAAGAGGCAAGGAACAAGCATTATCTTTTCCTCACATCGTATGGAACATGTGGAAATGTTTTGTGAAAAATTAGTAGTACTTGTCCATGGAAAAAGTGTTCTAGCAGGAGAACTAAAACAAATTAAAAAAGAATACCGCAAGAAAAACATCCATATTGAAGCAAGTGATGTCGATATAAAGAAATTAAAAGAAATAAAAGGTGTTGTAGACGTAGTAGAAAACGAAAGTGAAATTGTTGTAAAAATTGAAAGTGATGAGAACGTAAATGATGTATTTGCCTTCATAAAAAATTGTAAAGAAGTCACAAAATTCGTTGTAGAAGATGCTACTCTCAATGAAATTTTCTTAGACAAAGTAGGTGTTGTATATGAAAACTAAACTAAAATTTTTAATCAAACAAAGTTTAAAAAAGAAAACCGATACCAAATGGTTCAAAATAGCCAATATCTTAATTTTGGTTTTACTAATCGGTGTTGTAAATGTCGATCGAATCATTAGTTTCTTTGGAGGAGACTTTGAAAACACCACCAAAGTATACGTGATGGACGAAGCAAATTCCTATGAGTTATTAAAAGCAAATTTTGATGCGTTAACTTCTTCCTTAGAAGATTTAGGAAATTACGAACTAGAAAAGTCTGACAAATCTTTAGAAGAATTAAAGAGTGAGATTGAAGACAAAGACGATATTATTTTAAATATCAAAAAAAGTGACACCAATTACATAGAAGCAAACATTACGAGTTTTGATCCCTTAGGAACCATCACAGAACAACTCCTACAAATGAGTTTAAACAACGTAAAAAGTGCCTATGTCTTAGAAACCAGTGGTTTAAGTGAAGAAGAGATTGCTGCGTTAACAAGCAATGTCGTTTTATCTAAAAACGTAACCAATCCTGATTTAGACGAAAATGCGGAAGGAAATGATTTGGTATCCAGTGGTTTAATTATTGTTCTCATTGTTCCATTCTTTCTATTAATAACCATGCTTACTCAAATGATTGGAGCAGAAATTAACGACGAAAAATCAACAAGAGGAATGGAAATCATTATTTCCAATGTGTCTCCAAAAACTCACTTTTTATCTAAAATTATTTCTTCAACACTATTTGTTATATTGCAAGCACTTATTTTAATAGCAGATGTAGTCATTGCGTTAGTCATTCGTAAACTATTAAGTGTAGCAGCATCTGGTGGGGTATCCACTGAAGTTGCAGGCTTCCTATCTGAAACGTTAGAAACTATAAAAAATACTGGAGTATTAAGTTTACTTGCCAAAGGAGCACCATTTATTATTTTATTGTTCCTATTTAGTTTCCTTGCTTATGCCATTGTTGCAGGAGTACTTGCTTCTATGACGACAAACATCGAAGACTACCAACAACTTCAAACACCACTTATGATTATCTTAATGGTAGGGTATTACATTGCCATTATGGCCTCTGCTTTTGAAGGAGCCTTATTTGTAAAAATAGTATCTTACATTCCTATGTTATCTTTCTTGATTTCTCCAGTTATTTATTTACTTGGACAAATCAGTTTACTAGAACTTATTTTATCGACGATAATATGTGGAGGAGTAACTTACTTATTGTTCCATTTCGGACTTCGTATTTATAAAGTAGGAATCTTAAATTATAGCAGTCAAGATTTATGGAAAAAAATATTCAAATCGATGAAAGAAAAATAGTCTCTAAAAAAATAGAGGCTTTTTTATTTGCAAAAAAATAGGAACCAAAAAAAGAAAGACGCATAAAATAAAGTAGAACACGACTTTAAAAAGAAAGGAGGAAAAATGAGTAGAATACTTGAAGACGCTACCGATCAAATCACTCAAAGGTATAAACAAGGAATACATAGTGGAATAGATGTAGTAAAATACAAAAACAAATTATGTAATGTACTTGCCCATAGTGAAGGAATAGTCGTATGGATACAAACAGGACAAAAGAATAATAAAAATGCAACAGGAAATGCTTCTTATGGAAATTGTGTAAAAATAAAACACAAAAATGGAATGTATACTTTATATGCGCACTTAAAAACGGTAAAAGTATCTTTAAATGAAAACGTGAAAAAAGGACAAATCTTAGGATACATGGGAAACACAGGAAATGCAAAAGGAAGTCACTTACATTTTGAAGTAAGAAATGAAAACAATTTAAGAATAGATCCTACACCTTATTTAGAAGGCGATTTTTCTAGTACAAAGAAAATAACCTATCAAGTGTATGACAATGTGAAGAACAAATGGCTGAACAATATAACGGCTGGACAAGGAGAAAACATAATGTCCTATGCCGGAAATTTAGGTCATTCCATCAGTGGGTTAAAAATTGATAAACGAAAATACAGAGTTCATGACAAAATAAAAAACAAATGGTTACCTTGGGTGACAGGTCGTAAAGGGTATGCTGGAAATTTAGGAAATGCAATTGATGGTTTGCAAATAGAAAATGCCACTTATAGAGTCCATTTAAAAGATGGAAAATGGTTACCTTGGGTAGAGAAAGCAGATGAAACAAATCAAGGATATGCAGGAATATATGGTCGTGAAATAGATGCGATAGAAATAAAATAGGATAACTCAATACCTCTTGAGCTTATCCTTCTTTTTTACCGCACAAAAAAGAAAGAAGGAAAAAAATGAATTTAGAAGAAAATGAATACAAAGACAACTTTACAAAAGAAGGCGACAAAACAAACTTAAATATTAACAAACTTGAGGTAGATTGTATTACCTCCAACAAAAACAATTTTATTTTAGATGAAGAGGGAAACTTAAAAGTAAAATCCATTTCTCTAAACAATACAAACACAGAGATTGACCTTATTTATCCAATAGGTTCTATTTACATGAATGTTTCCAATGTAAACCCTACTACTTTATTTGGAGGAACATGGGAACGAATAGAAGATAGATTTTTACTAGCGAGTGGTAACAATTATTCAAATGGAACAACGGGTGGAAGTAATCAAGCCTCTGTTCAAATGGAATTATTTCATACGGGTGGAATTGCCTATATGGATTATAGACAACAAAATTTTACCACTAATTATAAAAGTAATATTCGTATTTATAGCAACGGAGGTGCGCAACACTCTTTAGAAGAAAATCAAAATTATGGAGTGGCTGTAACAAACACAAATAATACAAGCGAGCTGATGCCTCCTTATTTGGCAGTAAATATATGGAAACGTATTGGTTAGAAAGGAAAAAAATGAATTTAGAAGAAAATGAATACAAAGACAACTTCACAAAAGAAGGCGAAAAATCAAACTTAAACATCAACAAACTTGAAGTAGATTGTATTACCTCCAACAAACAAAACTTTAGTTTAGATGAAGAAGGAAACTTAAAAGTAACCTCCATTACAACCATTGATCCATTCATTGGAATGCTTTATCCCTTCGAAGCCATTTATCTTTCCATGAGTTCTGTTAATCCTAAAGAATACTTTGGTGGAAGTTGGGAACAAATCAAAGAAAGATTTCTATTTGGATGCGGAGAAAACTATCGAAATGGAACCTTAGGGGGAGAAAAAGAACATCGACTAAAACAACAAGAATGTGGAATAAGAGAACATACACATCAGTTACCATTATCAACAAAAAGTGGTGTAGGAAGCTATGATGATTTACCCTTTAGAGCTGTAGTAAATGGGAACCCAGATTTAAAATTTAGAACAGGAAGAATAACTGGAATTAGCGATTTTCCAAATGATTATAATGCACCATTACTTGAAGGAAATAGCGATACAGACGCACTTTTACCCCACAACAACATGCCACCATATCTTGCTGTCTTTATATGGAAGAGGGTGGCCTAATGCAAGAAATGGAAAAACTCAGAAAACCAAGAGAAAAACACTTCAAAAACGAAGATGGAACATTTACAATTTATGCCTATGATCATGACATTCATTACTTAAAAAATGGGAAATACATAGAAAAAGACAATACGCTCCTAGAAAAAACAAATACGATTACCAACAAAGCAAATGATCTAAAAATAGAACTAGCTAAGAGAAAAACGCAAAAGTATCTTTTAAAAATAGAAAAACAGAAAGAGAAAATAGTGTTAGACATCAAAGAAAAAGAAATAAACAAAGAAATAAAGAAGAATCAAATTATTTATAAAAATATCTTAAAAAATATCGATATAAACTACGATGTATTAGACAATGGAGTAAAAGATACCATTATCTTAAAAGAAAAAGAAAACGATTTCCAAAAATTAATTTATACCATAAAAACAGACTTAGAAATATCTAAAAAAGAAAATACCATCGTACTAACAAAAAACAAGAAAACGATTTATACAATAGCAACACCGACACTACAAGACAAAGAGGGGAACTTTTATCCTATTTCATATGATTTAAAAGACAAACAATTCACATTTACAATCGAAAAAGAAATATTAGAAAATGAAAAACTCTATCCATTAACGATTGATCCTACAATAGAAGCCAATGAAGACAATAGCATTTTTGATACTTACATTTATCCTGGGGACGAAAATGTAAATAGAAATAATCAAGACATCTTAAAAGTAGGAGTAGACCAAAACAATGTGGTCTATAGAACGCTTATGAAATTTAATTTGCCTAATATTGGAACCTCTAGTAATGTGGTCAATGCTAGCGTCTGTTTAACAAGTCACAAAAGCAATTACTATTTACCGAATGAAATGGAAATAAGTTTTAAAAAAGTAAATGTTCACGAAATCAACACTTCATGGAATGAAGAAACTGCCAATTGGAATACGATGCATGACAAAATAAATGCCCGAATAGAAGATTATTTTGATCCTCAAAGAAGTTACATAAAAGATGGAAATACCATTGTATTACAAAAAAACACCTTTAATATAACCAATCTTGTAAAAAAATGGTATGCAGGAAAAGAAAACAATGGAATTATGCTAAAGTTTGGCGTAGAATCCTACATTCAAAGCGACAAAGAATATTGGTTTTATTCCAAAAACAATCATGCAACCACAGAAGATAAAATTGCCAACCCCAAACCTATTTTAATGATAACCTATCGTAACCAAAATGGTTTAGAAAACTATATGACTTACCAAACAATAGCACTGAATAGTAGTGAAATTTATACAAACAACTTAACCGGAAATGTAACAGCATGTTTTGATATAAATAAAACCATTGGTGGTAAATTTCCACTACAATTGAACTTATTCTACAATACCAATGACATTGTATTAGAAAATACATTTAATCTAAGCAAAGGATACAAGTGGAACTATTTAAAAACATTAAAAGAAGTAAATTTTGATAACGTTTGTTTAGAATTTTTAGATAACGATGGAACACTTCACTATTTTAGAAATCAAGAGGGAAAAATAATTGACGAAGATGGTCTAGGACTAACAGCCACCAAAGAAGAAAATAAGTATATCCTAAAAGACAAAGACGGAAACCAAATGTTATTTACCTTACAAAATGGTTTGTATTTTCTAACCAAAATAATCAATACAGCCAAAGAAGAAATCAATATCATTTATAATACAGAAGGAAAAATCACAAAACTTATAGATGCGAATAAAGAAGAAATCAATATAGTGTATGAAACAGATAAAATAATGGTGACAAGTAACTATTTAACTACAAAAATAAATCTAGAAAAGGAACGCATTACTTCCCTTGAAAACAAGTATGGTAAAACAAGCATTTCTTATAACGAAAATCAAATTATAAATGCCATCACTGACACCAATGGAAAAAAAGTAAACTTCTCTTATTATCCAGTCATTCCTTATCGACTACAAAAAATAGAAGAAATAGGACTAGAGAATGAAAAAGGAACCTCTCTAGAATTTATCTATGAATTTAATGTGACAAGAGTAAAAGATAACAAAGGAAGAACAAATAGTTATACATTTAACAACTTAGGAAATACAACAGGAATAACCAATTTAGAAAACAACAATTTAAATAATAGCTATGGTATATCCCAAGAATACTTTACAAATACCGAAGAACAACTGAATTTAAAAAACAAAATAAAACTAGAAACCACTCCCGTAAAATATACGAAAAACTATCTAGAAGATACCAGTTTTGAAAAAGGAACGTATGAAAATGCAACAACAGAACAAGCAAGAACAGGAAAACATAGTTTAAAAATAAATACAATCCAAGAAATATCTATACCTCAAAATTTAAAAGAAGGAAACTATACATTCAGTGCTTATTTCAAAACGGATGAAACAGCAAAATGGAGTGTGTACCAATGGAATGAAAACCAGGAAGAAACTTTACTAGAAACCTCTGAAATTCTACCGAATGAAGAATTTACGAGATTTAGCATACCTATTTCTATTTCCTCAAAAACAGACAACTATAAAATCAAAATAGAAACAAACAACGAAAATAAACCTCTTTACATGGACGATATGCAATTAGAAGAAGGAGAAGTAGCCAATTACTACAATCTAGTAAATAACTCGGATTTTTCAAAAGAAAAAAGCAAGTGGGATGAATCCTCTTACGAAACAAGAGAACCTGGAATAATTTCTATCAATAATTCTGGTCCTACCACATTAGAAAATGGAACAACTTGCTATAGACTAGACTCATATCCAAGAAGAGTATGTGAAGTAGACCAAACAATCATAATAAATGGAAAAGAAAAAGATACTTATTATTTATCTTTCTGGTACAAAAATGAAGGAACCTATTCAGAAGATGGTTATTCCTCAAAAAATAAAATAGAATTTTCCTTTGAAAAAAACGCCGCTGATCATTCAATAGAAAGAAAAACAAGTTCTTTCAATCTAAATCCAAATGAAAACGAATGGCAACTATTTCAAAAATCAATTATAGCAAAAGAAGAATATGATTGCATAAACATAAAGTTTTCATCCAATTATGATGTCAATGACTTATACATTACCAACGTCACCCTAACCAAAGATATAGAAAGTACTTCCTATACTTATGACGACAATGGAAACTTAATAACAACAAACAATAAAAATAATGGAATTTCTGAGTTTAAATACGATAAAAACAACCAATTAACTAATCTTTTTGAACCAAAAGGAAACAGTTTCTATTTTGAATACGAAAATGCAATCCCAAACCAAGTGCGTCAAGGAATTTCCGAAAAAGGAATTGCCAATAAAATAGAATATGATGAAAATAACAATCCAATAAAAACAAAAATACAAAATAACGATACAACGGATTTAGATGGAAGGTCTTTTTATATCCGTCCAAAATCTTCGAATCAATATATCATATTGAATACAGATGGACTATACGCAAGCTTAAAAGTTCCAACATGTTCTAAAGAAAGTTGGGATTTCAAAAAAGAAAGTGTAGATTTAGAAGACTATTCTATAAAAAATAGTGTGATTCCTATGTATTTAAGATATGATGGAACTCTTTCCAAAAAAGAAGGAGGAGATATCTTCCACATTATTAAAAATGATAACGGAAGTTATTCTTTAAGACATTCAGAAGGAGATTTGTGCTTAACTGCTGAATCAAATTATTTTGTTGCGACACCTTATGATAAAAATAATTTCAATCAACAATTCTATTTAGAACCAATCGAAGAAAAAGAATATATAGAAACCAGTGCCACTTATACTAGTGATGGAAAATTCACAAAAGCAACCACAGATGCTTTAGGAAAAGTAACAGAGTACACAATCAATCCAACAACAGGTCTAACAACTAGTATCACTGACCCAAATAATGTAACAACAAACTACACCTATAACACCAAAGACCAAATCACCAAAGTAGAAAAAGAAGAAAAAGAAACAAACTATACGTATAATGAACAAGACTTACTTTCAAAAATTACTTGTGAAAACAAAGAATATAATTTTACTTATGATAACTTCTTAAACACCAAAGAAGTAAAAATCAATAACCAAGTCTTAGTAAGTAACGAATATGAAGAAAACAATGGAAACTTAATTTCTTCTACCTATGGAAATAACTCGGTAGTAACCTATACCTATGACGAATTAGACCGATTAAAAACACTAGAAAAAAATAACAAAATCTATCGTCATATCTATGACAACCAAAACCATCTTGCCAAAATAATAGAAGGAAACAAGAATTACAACTATTATTATGACTTAGCAGACAGACTAAGCAAATACGAAATCAATAACGATTTAGAAAATCAATTTACCATTAACTACGAATACGACCTCAATAACAACGTAACCAAAAAAATCTATACCCACAAAGAAACCAAAGAACAAATAGAATACACCTATGACGAAGACGACTCTTTAATTCAAGTCGATTTTAACAATCATAACCTAAACTATATCTATGACTCCTTAGGAAGACTAAAAGAAAAGAATATAAACAATCAACTACCAGTAACCTATGAATACGAAAGAAATGGAAACAAAACCTCCCTTATTTTAAAAAGAATGACCATAGATAATATTATCTATGATTACAAATACGATAACCTATACAACATCACAGATATTTATAAAAACAAAGAACTCATAAATCATTACGAATATGATACATTCAGCGAACTCATAAAAGAAGACAATTATTTATCAAATAAAACCATTACTTACACTTATGACAATTCTGGTAACATTCTAAAAAGAGAAGAATATGAAATCAACACAGATATCCTAATTCATGAAGACAACTTTGCATATACCAATACAAATTGGAAAGACCAATTAACCCAATACAACGATACTAATATCACTTATGACGAAATAGGAAACCCAATTACCATAGGAGACAAAAACCTTTCATGGAACGCAAGAGAACTACAAAGCTATCAAGATAACATGTCTAAGATAGAGTATTTTTATAACAAAGAAGGAATACGAACACAAAAAAGAGTAAATAATGTCGAAACAAACTATCTTTTGGAGAATTCTAACATAATAATGGAAGAAACCAATGGAAATACGTTATACTATATGAGAACTGGTGAAAATGAATTAATAGGATTCACTTACAATCAAGAAACCTATTACTATCAAAAAAATTACCAGGGAGACATCATAGGAATCTATAACAAAGAGTATGAACTGATAGCAACTTATGAATACGATAGTTATGGAAAAGTACTAAGTATCAAAGATGCAAATGAGAACCTAATCACAGACGAAAACCATATTGCAATTATTAACCCATTCAGATACAGAAGTTATTACTATGATACAGAAACAAAACTATACTATCTAAATAGCAGATACTATAACCCAGAATGGGGAAGGTTCTTGAATGTTGACGATTATATTGGTACTAGTGAAACTTGTATAGGGTATAATCCGTATATATATTGTGAAAATAACCCAATAATGAATATTGATATGTATGGTAACTGGGCAAGCGCTGCACTAGGTGGAGCAATTGGAACAGGATTAAGCAGTTTATTAGATACAAAACCTCCTATATCAGTTATAGGTGGTTCAACAATAGCAGTAGAAGAACATAAGAAAACAACAGCAAATAATATTAAAAATCCTACTTCTACTCAAATAAATAAATCAGAAAACGTAAATAAATTACCGACAGAAAGTGAGCCAAATAGTAAAAAAGAAGCGCCTAATGGAAATATAAGAGTTTATGGACCAAATGGTAAAGCATTAAAAGATATAGATTATTCACATCCAGGGCATCACCCTGAGTTAGGTAACCCACATGTTCATGATTGGGATTGGAATAAACCTGAAAAAGATAGAAGAGGCTTACCTCGAAATCCATTCCCTAAAGAACTAGATAGTTTATTGAAAAAAACGGCTATAACAGCGGGAGGCGCATATCTCGTGTATCGTGCAGTTAGAATGGCAATATCCTTTGCTCCAGGATTTTGGTGGACTATTCCAATAAATGCAGTAACACCGTGAAAGGAAAAATTATATGTTTACTTATAAGTTAAAAATAAAAAAAGATTATGATCAATATCTAAATAAATTCTTTGAGAAAATAAATGATAAAGATTTTATATGGGATTTAGAATATGTAGAAGTTTATGATTCGGATTTTAAAAATATTTTTAATGAAAAAATAATTAAAAATAAAGACTTTCAAGAAATTATTTCTAAAAATAAACCACACTTTATTATTCATTTGCATATTTGCTTATATGAAAATGAAATAAGTTTAAAAAATAAAAAATGGATCTTAGAACTAAAAATAGACGATTCAGAATATGTTACTATAATGGTGGCAGATGACGATATTGATGAAATAATAAAAGAAAATATAAGAAATATAGAAAAAGAAAGCCAAAAAGAAGCAAAAAAATAATGCTTCTTTTTGCATTCCATGGTATACTCAAATTGTAAATGATAAAACATTTATAACTCATGAGACATCATAGGAATATACAACAAAGAGTATGACCTGATAGCAATTTATGAATACGATAGTTATGGAAAAGTATCAAGCATCAAAGATGCAAATGGAAATCATATCACAGACGAAAACCATATAGCAAACAGAAATCCATTCCGGTATAGAAGTTATTACTATGACTCTGAAACAAAACTATACTATCTAAATAGTAGATACTACAACCCAGAATGGGGAAGATTCTTAAATGCAGATGGTATCATTGGAACTAGTGAAAGTCATTTAGGTTATAACCTCTATACTTATTGTGAAAACAATCCAATTATTTATAAAGATATAGAAGGTAATTTTTTAGGAGTAGCAATTGGAGCAACACTTGCAGTCGGAATACTTGCTGTAGGAGCACTTGCTTATTATGGTACAAAGGCACTTCAACCAGTAGTTGGTCCTATAACAAATGCTATAGAAAATGTTAAAGAGAGAAATAAAGAATGGAAAAAAGAAAGCGCCAAAGCATATGAAAATGCACGTACTAAAGTAACCACTGCAAGTATAGAAAATTACAAAAAGAGTCAAATGCCATGTACAACAGCGGAGATAGTACATGGAGATGTAGAACGAGGAAATAGACTAACAATACAGCAAACATATCAATATGTCGAATTAGGTGGGAATGTAATGTGTGATAATGATTTTTATGCAAGGCAAGTTGCTACAATGTTCCCAGAATATGTTGGACCAGAAATAGATAATCCATCCCATTGGAAAATCGGAAATAAATATTATTATCATTACCACAAAGATGACCATGAAACAAAAAATCATATATGGTTTCTAGGTATACCATGGGATTATTAATCTCTAGAAAAGAGGAAAAATGCAAATCAAAAGTATGAATAAAGAAGCATACCATAAATTTATAGATTATGTTTCACAAAAATGCAACATTGTGCAATTAAAAAAATATGCTAATAAACATTCTCAAAGCCATATTAGAGTTATAGGAGTTATATTAAAATCAAAACCTGAAGAATTAGAAATCACTTATAATAAAAAATGCCTAGAGAAATTATACACTTTATATCAAAATAATCCTATTATTTTTAACCACGGATACGTAGAACGATATGAAAAAAATAGATTTAAATTAAGTCAATCAGTGTTTGAAAAAATGATAGATCATAATAGAAAAGCAACAATTAATGCAAGCGTAGCAAATTACATAAATAGTATTTTAACAACTGATTTTTTAATTCAAAATTACAAAAGTTTAATTTGGATGGAAGAAGATATTAATAAAAAAGAAGACAATAATAATTCCTATTATTATTTTAAATTAGACTCTAGTTTGAAAGTAGAAATGCAAAAATTAGATACTATTTTTGAATGGCAATATCCAGAAACACTAGAAGATATAACTTTTTTCAAAAAAGATGGATTATGTTGGATGTGGTCAGTTTCTCATGAAGAAGTTTATGAAATATGTTTTCGAGAAAATGATAAAGAAGAATATGAATACTTAAAATCTATTGGAATAGAGTTTGTGGAAAAAGAATTTACAGCTACACCAAAAAATTATTTACATTATTTAGACGAATACATAACAAATAATTAACTATAGAAAGAAGCAAAAAAATAAATAATGCTTCTTTTCTTTTTTGTGATATACTTGAAATGTAAATGATTAATCACTTACAATCAAGAAACCTATTACTATCAAAAAAATTACCAGGGAGATATTATAGGAATATACAACAAAGAGTATAAACTGATAGCAACTTATGAATACGATAGTTATGGAAAAGTACTAAGTATCAAAGACAATACAGGAGCATTTATAACAGATAGTAACCATATTGCAATTATTAACCCATTCAGATACAGAAGTTATTACTACGATTTTGAAACAAAACTATACTATCTAAATAGTAGATACTACAACCCAGAATGGGGAAGGTTCTTGAATGCAGATGGTATCATTGGAACTAGTGAAAGTCATTTAGGTTATAACCTCTATACTTATTGTGAAAACAATCCGATTATTTATAAAGATATAGAAGGTAATTTTTTAGGAGCAATAGGTACAGCGATAGCAAATGTTGGCAAAAAAATAATACAAGCCGTAACAACTGTTGCAAGTTCAGCAATAGGTATGGTATTAAATATGCCAGTATCAGCAAGTATGCTAAATAAATCAATGAATAATCCAAATAACAAAATCAATAGTATCACTGAAAAAAAATTAATTACAAAAGTGAAAAAGTCTTCTGAAATGAAAAATGAAATTAATAGTTGTGTGTCTAAGAATAAAAATAATAAAACTTTTACATGTATGGGAAATATTGAATTTAATAACGATTTAGATTTGAAATATTCTGTACATGGTGCAAATTATATTATTCAAGGTGCTACTAATGAAAACACAAATATTATAGACATGCAAATAAAAGTTTATGATATTTATGATTTTGGAGAAGGTGAATATCCACCTCATTCTTTAACAGAAGCAGCAAACTTTTTTGGAACAACATATGAAAACAATAAATTATTAACACCCTATTATTGGGATATAAATTACGAAGTTACTGTTTTTAAACCATAATTATTTTCTATGAATGGAGGAAATAAATTTGAAAAAACCATTTATAATTTTTGTGCTAGTAATAATTTTTATTTGTTTTGGAATGATTATGTTAAATAAAAAAATTACCACAACGAATTATTGGGGAATAAAGATTTTAAGACCTAAAAAAATTAAATATGTAATCGAGGAAAATGGAATAGATGCTACTATATTAGGAATAATGTATTATGATAGTAAGGATATCGAAATGATAAAAAATAATGAAAATTTCCAAAAAATTGAATATGATCCAGAAAGGTTTTATAAAGAATATACTTCTTTGGTGGATAATTATTTCAAATACCTATTATCTAATGAAAATCAAGAAATTTTAAAACAAACGCTAATTTGGAATGAAATTTCTCAACCTAATAACTTTTACGCAATTAAAAAAAAGTATAATAAAGGACAAGTTGGCTTTAGTTTTACGTTGCTAATATTGGACGTAAATAATAACAAACTATATTCCGTTGTTTTTACGTCTTAGATTAAGGAAGATACATAAATGATATCTTCCTTTTTGTATTTTAAAAATACTAATCTAAATACTGGACATTTTTCATAAATAAGTCACAAAAATAAATAATGCTTCTTTTTGCTTTTGTGATATACTTGAAATGTAAATAAGTAAAACATTTACAACTCTTAAGACGTCACAGGAATCTACAACAAAGACTATGAACTGATAGCAATCTATGAATTTTAAATATCAAAGCTAAAACTAAAGCAATTATAACAGAATAATAGTAGATGGTTTAGACCGCAAACTATTGTATCAAGCATAACAGGAAATTATCAAAGAAAGTTAATTACGAATAACATTGCTTCTTCAATAGGAGCAACAATAGCTTCAAAAGTTATCGAACCACAAAATGTAGGTGAAAATAATGAGGAATGGAAAGCGAATCAAAACTTTAAAGGACCTGGAAGATTTCTAGTAGCAAACAGAAGATAATAAAAGAAAAATTAGACCAAAGACCTCCTAAAAAAGAAAAGAAGCAAAAAAATAAATAATGCTTCTTTTTTGTATTTATACCTAAAAATAAATTTTTTAATTATTAAATGAGGAAAAAAATACTTTATATTCTTTAACTTATAAGAAGAGAATACGTCATAAAATGTGTAAATAGAATTGCTTTATGTTCATTCAAGAAATCAATTCGTTTTTTATGAATTGATAAGATCTTTTACCATCTAATTTTCTAGCAACTAACATTGAACAAGAAGCATCTCCAACTACATTTAATAGGGTAGCAGGTGCATCAATAATCGTCGCGATAATAGTAAGAATAGGTAAAGCTGTAACAGGAAATCCCATCATTGATAGAATAACCATTTCAGAAATCGTGCCTCCTCCAACAGGAACAGCAGCAACTAACAAATTAGCAAGCAAAGAAACAGCCACAACTTGAAAGAAGCCTTCGAATGTAAACACATTCATTTCAAACAAATAAACCAAAAACATAATTTTAAAAACACTACCAATAATGGAACCATCTTTATGAAAACTAGTACCAAGAGGAATAACCGTTTCAGCAATATCTTCTCGGACTCCCATTTGTTTTACGCATTTTATATTCATTGGAATCGAAGCTGCAGAAGAGCAAGTTGAAATAGCAGTAACACTAACAGGAAGGATATTTTTCCAAAAAAGTTGGATGCCTTTTTTACCGCCAGCTATATAAGCATAAAACGTATAAACGAGAAAATAGAAGAAGAAAGCAACAAAAACATAGACAATTAATGTTTTTACATAATAAACAACTAGAGTTGCACCAAAGGTTCCAATCAACGAAGCAAAATAACATCCAAGACCAATAGGTGCATAATAAAAAGCAATATCCACGAGCTTTAAAACCACTTGATTCGCACTTTGTAACACTTCCAAAAAAGGTTTTGCGTCTTTCCCAACTTTATGAATAGCAATTCCCATAAACAAGGAAAGAATCACCAAAGCTAAAATATTTTCTTTAGATAAAATCTTAGTAAAATCATCAACACTAATCGCATTCACGGTTCGGTGGAGCAAATCAAAGCTTTCAGTCGTAGAATCGTTCGTTTCACTAAGTGTTGCCAAAATAGCGCTTCCATTAGAAGAATCAACTAGTGGAATAGAATAAGTAGTGAAAATACCAACAAAAACTGCAACCAAAGAAGTAATACCAAAAACAAAAAGTGTTGTTTTTAAAAGTTTTCCCACCCGCTTAGGATTCTCAATTTTAGCAATAGAAGTTGTAATTGTTAAAAAAATAAGAGGAACAATTAAAACAAACATCATATTCATAAATAAAGTCCCTAAAGGTTCCAACACACTTGCTTTTTCTTGAAATACAATTCCAATACAAGTTCCTATTAGTAAAGAAACCATTAAAAGAATCGTATTTTTATAATGTTTCCAAATTTTTTTCATAAAACATTCACCTCTACTAACAGCATATTAAAAAAAAGTAAGTTTGAATAGCCACAACAATCCACACCGAAAAGAAAGAAATTTGTTAAAATCCACAAAATATGATAAGGTAAAAAAGAGGTGTTTATGAACAAAGAATATATCAAAATGAACAACAATGACTTTTATTTAAGTTTAGGGAATTACATACGAATAATGAAAGAATTATCCAAAAATAAAACATCAGCTTTACAAACTGAAATTTTTTGTACTCTTTTTGGTATTCCAGAGATAAAAGACACAACAGTAAACAACTATTGTGTAGGAATTCGAGCAATTGGAGGAGAATACAAACAAATTTATATATATAAAAAAAGCCATTATTTAAAAGAAAAAGAAACGATGTTAGAAACCCTTTTTGAAATGCTAACCATTTTAGAAGGAAAAATTTTACAAGAAAAAACACAACAATCGTTTAACAACAATGAAATAGTGGAAGAATTAGCAATCAAACTCATGAATATTGCCAAAAACGATGAAAATATAAAAAAAGAACAAATACAAAAATGGAAACAAGAAATAGAAAAAAAACAATACGATGCTTTTTTAAGTGAAACATTATTTTATGCTATATTAGAAAACAAACAACCTTTGTATGAATTGGACAAAAAGAAAAAGAAAATTGAAACGCTTTTAAATGATTCCTTTATGAGTTACAAAGGAATAGAAGATTATCTTCGTTTAAAATATCGAGAAACCATCAATTACGATTATAATTTAAAAAAATTAGCAGACGAAGGAAACGTATTAGCAAACTATGAATTAGGAAGTAATGAATACATGGGGTATATAAAAGGATATCCAAGATACACAAGAGCCTATCAATACTTACAAATTGCTGCAGAAGCAAAACATGCGGGTGCCAATTATCTCATTGGCAATATGCTTTATAGTGGCAATTTAGGAAATAAAACAAAGAAAGATTTAGAAGAAGCTTACTATTACTTATTGGAAGCAAAAAATCTAGGAAGTGTAGCAGCTAGCAACAAATTAGGCTTAATGTATTTACATGGAACACATCCTGTAAAAAAAGACAAAGAAAAAGCAATACAACTTTTTAAAGAAGCTGCAGAAAAAGAATATGTCTATGCTTTAAATAACTTAGGAAAAATTTATGAAGAAGAAAAAAATCCTCTCTATTTAGAATATTATAAAAAAAGTGCTTCTTTAAAAGAAAGTTGGGCATGTAATAAAATGGGAGAATACTATCGAAAAAAGAAAATGAATCAAAAAGCATTTCATTACTTTCAAGAAGCATTAGAAGCGAATGAGAGAAATCTATGTTTTTATAGTTATTACAATTTAGCAAAGTATTTTTATTTCACTGGATCCAAAGAAAATCATTTAGAAAAAAAGGAAGAGAAGTATTTAGAATATTTAAAAATAGCAAGTGATCATAATATTTTAGAAGCTTCTATAGAATTAGTATTCTTTTTTACAAATACTTATTTAAAAACAAAAAAAGAAGAATGGAAACTACAAATCGAATATTATAAACAAAAAATAGAATGTCATCCTTTATTCGATGAAAAAATAAAAAAACAAATAGAGGAACAAATAAAAAAAAGCAAAGAAGCTTTGAAATTAGATTTCTTAAATAATATTTAAAAAATCCTTATTTTCTACTTTCAATTCTTCCAAAAAATAAATAGAAAAACGAAAAAATTTTCCAAAGAAGAAAAAACTATGATAAGATAAAGATAATAGAGGAGGAAAAGAAAATGAAAAAAGAAAAGAAAATCCTCCCAACCAGACGAGTTCGTCGGGGGGGGGGTATTAGAGAATAAACACTCTAACGAACTGGAAAGGTTTAACAAAAACAAAAAACAAAAGAGAATCATTATAGGTTCTATTCTAGGAATATTAGTTGTCATAGGAAGTATAACACTATACAAAACATTTGCTTTATATAAAGAAGAAAAGACATTCAATGTCCTAAGAGGACAAGTCCCAGAATTTCAAAGGATGGATATAGAACTACTATCATTTACATTGGATG
>CANSRH010000005.1 GCA_947649365.1 uncultured Mycoplasmatota bacterium
CAATAATAAGGAGTATTATGATATTCATTAGAGTTTTCTCTGATTTTCTCATAATATCAAACCTCCTTTCACTAAAAAAAGTAAAGGAGAATAGTACCTAAACTAACTAAATATTCCTAAATCAATTATACCAAACATCTGTTTGCTGTACAATAATTTTATTACAAATTAACAATGAATATTAAAATGGTAAATATATAGAACAACAGTGGTTTAAAGCAATAGGAGGTAAGAAATGGAAATATTTGTTGGGTGTAGTAGTTCGGAAGATGTTGACTCAATATATTTAGAATCAGCAAGAGCATTAGGAAAAATAATTGCTGAAAATGGCCACACTCTAGTTTTTGGTTCCTCTGATAAGGGAATGATGGGAGAATTATATAGAGGTGTAAAAGAAAATGGAGGAAAAGTTATATCAGTTTTTCCGAAACAATTTAGTGGATTTTTAACAAAAGTAGAATCTGATAAAATAATTGAGACTGAGACTGCAACTGACCAATTAAAATATTTAGTTAATAATGGGGATATTACTATTATTATGCCTGGTAGTTATGGAGCTTTAGCTGAATTAACTACATCTATTCAAAATAAAAAATTAGGGGAGCATAGTAAACCCATATTTATTATAAATATAAACGGATATTTTGATAATCTATTAAAGATTTTTGAAAAATTTTATAATGATAAATTTGATTTGTGCGATAGAAATAAACTATATACAGTTTTAGATAATCCCGTAAAAATACTAGATTACCTTCATAACGTGTAAAAAATTTTAAATATTATATTGAAAATAAACGAAAAAATAATGATGTTTGCTACATAATAAGGGTAATATTATACCTTGCAATGTCATAGTTTTTTTTAATATTTAAAATTAATACTTTAAAAGAGTTCTAAATTTTTACTACTAATTTACTACTTTTGAAAGCAAAAACATAAGAAATTATAATAATTTATAAAGAATATTCTTTAAAAATAAAAATGCTGTAAATGCTCATAAATACAGGTAATAACGCTATTTAAGGACTTATAAAACATATCCACAAAATACAATATTTTAAATAAAAAAGCAAAAAGAAACATTTTTTTACCAATACCTATACAGAAAAAACAAGAAATGTTATAATAAAAACAGAATAAAAGGTGATAAAAAATGAATCCAAAAAAGCTTAAAAAAGCGCAAATCGTTCTTGTATATAGTTTATTTGGTTGTATAATTGGAATTAGTTTTATTCTATTATTACTATCCAATCATTTATACAACGTTAGAATGAATAGCACTTTAAAAGGATTAAATAAGCATAGCCAATATAGTTTCATCATGGAAGAAAAAAAACATTGCAACAATCAAAAATACAAATTATTTTCCATAGAAGATTATGATTTCTCTGGATATTGTATAAAAGAAATTTACTTATCCTATAACAATTTAACATTTCCATTAAAGGACATCTTAAAAAAGAAATATTTACAAATAGAAGATATCTTGAAAAATACAACTAAAATTTGGGAATCAGAACACATAGAAAAATACAAAAACGATAAAGAAGAATACATTATCACAGTAAACAAGCCAGTAAAAAATTACAAAGAGGTAATCTTTAGCAAGGAAAGCTAGACATTACCTTTTTAATTTTATTAAAATTAACGCCCACCACAAAAATGATATTCACAATTTCTGATACAATTAACCCATAGATACCAATACGAAAAAAAGAGAAAAGAGCAAGAACGAAAGTTTTAAGAAGAACTCCATAGAAAGTAATTTTCATCGTAAACTTAGCTTCTCCAAGACCTTGTAATGTGCTAATAATAGGGGCTTCTAAATAAAAAAGAACAAAGAAGGGAGCCAACACCTTAATATAATCTGCACCTCGAGTTGTTTTATAAAGAAGCAAAAGCAAAGGTTCACGAAAGCAAAAAATCAAAATGGAAAATCCAAAGCCCAAAAGAAACGAAAAGAACATACCTTGTCTAAAACGTCTTTTCACCACTTCGTACTTTCTTTGACCAAAAAATTTACTAATCTCAGGAATCAATGCATTAGATACTGCTCCCACAAAAAAAGAGGGCATCGTAAGTAAAGCAAGAGAATAGGCATTATAAGCGCCATATTCCAAAAGAATAAATTGATTCGAATAACCAACAAACAACAAAATATTCGTAAGAAGAATAGGCTCAAAGAAAAAGCCAATATTTCCAATAAAACGAGAAGAAACGGTAGGCAAAGAAACAGACAATACTTCCTTAATCGTTTGTCCATCAGGGCGAATATCTTTTTTTGTAATCCAAACATGTTTTGGCAAAAAGAAGAAAAAAACCAAAACGGAAGAAATCTCTGAAACAATATTGAAAAGAAGAAAAGAGCAAACACCATAAACAATGCCTTTCTTTACAAAATACGGAAGAAAGAAAACAATCAAAACAAGACGAACCACTTGTTCCAAAGAATTCGAAACGGCATAAGGAACCATACGTTGTTTTCCAAAAAAATAACCTTTAACAATGGAAGAAATACTAATAAAAGGAAGAGTAAGGGTACAAGCGAGCAGCAAAAAATACGTTTGATCATTTTTAAGCAAATGAGACGCAATAAAATGACTTGAAAAAAACATAATTCCCATAAGAAGGGCATTCACAACACAAATAATAACAACAGAAGAGCAAATGATTTTCATACTTCGTCGTTTTTCTTCTGCCACCAACTTAGAAATAGCAAGAGGTAAAGCGAGGGTTGCTATAGTAATAAGTAAAGAATAGGTTGGAGTAATAAGAGAGTAAAGACCAACTCCTTCCTCCAAAATAATTCTTGTATAAACAATGCGTATAATAAACCCTAAAAACTTAGTAACAAAACCACCTAAAATAAGAACCAAAGTAGAAGCCAAAAATTTATTCTTCATAGGTATTCCTCTTTTCTAAACAACAAAAATGCTTTATAATAAATATATGATGGAGGAAAGAACTTTATGGTAACAGAAAACTTTAAAACCGTTCCAGAATTATATAGAAGAGTGTTGCCTGCACTCAAATCAAAACGAAAAGAACTACAATTAAAAAAATTAGGATTTATCACGGAACAAGACATATGGAATTGTCTAAGACGTACCAAATGGGCTCGTGATGCAGAATTAACACTTTTTGATGTTGTAGATGATATATTAAATATAGAACCAGAAAAACTATTAGAATTTCTAAAACCAAATCAAAAATAAAGGAGAACCAATGAAAACAGAAGAATTAGCAAAGGAACTATTAAATAAAATAAAAAACAACTTTACAACCAAAGAAATAGAAGAAATCAAAAGAGCTTACGAATTTGCGTATGAAAAACACAAAGGAAGGGTGCGATTAACAAACGAAGAATACATTGTCCATCCCCTACAAGTGGCACTAATACTTAGCGAATTAAATGTAGATGCAACAACCATTATGGGTGCTTTACTTCATGAAACCATAAATAACGGAGACACAACTGAAGAAGAACTAAAAGAAAACTTTGGCATAGAAATAGCAAACATTGTAAAAAGTATTAGTACAATTAACAAACTAGAAATGCCTGATGAAAAAGAAGCTTCAGCCATTTATTTAAGAAAAGTGTTGGTAGGACTTGCAGAAGACGTCCGTGTTTTATTCATTAAACTTGCCGATCGACTTCACAACATGCGAACCATTTGGGCGGTGCGTCCTGAAAAGCAAAAAAGAAAAGCAAACGAAACCATGAATGTTTTAATACCCATTGCTCATCGTTTAGGGATTTATTCCATTAAAAGTGAGTTAGAAGACTTATGCTTACGCTATTTAAAACCAGACGTCTACGAGGACATTTTAAATCAATTAAATGCTTCCATAGAAGAATTAGAAAATGTATTAGAAGAAATGCAAGATACCATTTCAGAAATGTTAATTGCCCATGGAATCAAATTTTCTATCAAAAGCCGCGTAAAAAGTGTTTATAGTATTTATAAAAAATTAGAAAAGGGAAAAAAATGGAGTGAAATTTATGATATTCTTGCTTTGCGTGTTATTACGGAGAAAGAAAGCGATTGCTACTTAACCATCGGTTTAATTCATTCCAAATTTCGTCCGCTTGCTAAACGTTTCAAAGACTACATAGCCATGCCAAAAGAAAATATGTACCAATCTTTACATACAGGAGTTTTTGGAATTGACGGAAACATCTTTGAAGTACAAGTAAGAACTTATGAAATGGACGAAATTGCTGAAAAAGGAATTGCATCACACTGGTTTTACAAAGAAAAAGGAACCAAAAAAATCCAAAGCATGATGGAGCAAAAACTAGAAATTTTTAGAAATATGATTGAGACCTACAAAGAGACCGAAAATGTAGAAGATTTTGCAGCATCTATCAATAGTGACATTTTAGGAGAACTTATCTATGTATTTACTCCTAAAGGAGACGTTGTAGAACTTCCAAAAGGAGCAACTCCTATTGACTTTGCCTACCGCATTCATTCACATGTAGGAGAGACAACCATCGGTGCCATTGTCAATGACGAAATTGTTCCCTTATCCTATGAACTCCAAGAAGGCGACTGCATCAAAATCAATACCAATAAAAATTCTACTCCTAGCAAAGAATGGTTGGATTTTGTCAAAACGAGTGCTGCCAAAAGTAAAATCAAAGCTTATTTCAGTAAACAAGATCGCAGCAATTATATAGAAAATGGGAAAAATATCCTAGAAAAAGAATTAAGAAAACAAAAACTAACATTTGCAGAAACGTTTACAAATGAAAAACTAGAAAAATTATACAAAGACTTAAAAGTAAACGACTTAGAAGAAATTTATTTAGGCATTGGTGCTTTTCGTTACACGGCAAATTACATTATTAAACTAACGAGCGAAGAAAAACAAAATGTTACAGATGCCCTAATCGAAAAAGTAAGAGACAAAAGCAAAAATATTCCAAAACTAAACAATAAGAATGACATCATTGTAGGAGAACATAATGACATTCTAGTCACTCTGGCTGGTTGTTGTAAGCCTGTAAAAGGAGATAATATTATTGGCTATATAACAAAAGGGGAAGGCATCACAGTTCATAAAGCCGATTGTTCAAATATAAGTACCAAAGAAGAACGATTGATTGATGTTACGTGGAGTGATAACCTAGAAAATGACTACTATACAGATGTTTATATAGAAACACTAAACGACAAAAACTATGTTTCTGAAATTATTAATAAAGCCAGCACCAAAAACGTTAGTGTTGTTTCCCTAACTACAAACGAAATGACAGAACACACTACCTACAATTTAACCATAAAAGTAAAGAATACCACCGAACTAAATGATTTCTTAAATAGTTTATATGCTTTAAGTTTCATTAAGAAAGTAGGAAAAAAATAATGCGTGTGGTGATACAAAGAAGCAAATCTTCCAATGTAAGCGTAAAACAAAAAGTCGTAGGAGAAATAAAAAAAGGACTTGTCCTTTTGGTTGGATTTACTGAGGGTGACACCGAAAATGATATTGACTACATAGTAAAAAAAATAATCAACTTACGAATCTTTGATGATGAAAATGGAGTAATGAACAAAAATATCTTAGAAACGGGAGGAAGTATTCTTTCTATTAGTCAATTTACTCTTTACGCAGACACAAAAAAAGGAAATCGTCCATCCTACATTAAAGCGATGAAAGGTGAAAAAGCAACAAAACTCTATGACCTTTTCAACCAAAAACTACAAGAACAAGTAGAAGTCCAAACAGGAATCTTTGGAGAAGAGATGTTAGTCAATATCATGAACGATGGCCCAGTTACCATTCTAATTGACTCAGAAGGGAGATAAAAGCATAGAAAATAAGTAGAATATGACGAAAGAACAAACAATATTTTTTCCATACAATAGAAGAAGAAGTAACCTTAGAATACATAAAAAAAGTCCATTTTGAAATATGCAAAGAAAAAAACATAAATCCTCTCGGAGAATTTAGAGAAAAAGGTGGAGGAATTACAGGTACCAACTGGAAACCTAAACTTCCCATAGAATGTGACTATGAAACAGAATTAAAAGAAATAAAAACAATTCCTAAAGAATTAAAACGATGCATTACGCTGTTTTGCTGGTGACAAAGAAGTCAAATGTTTTTAGATGGAAACAAACGGGGAGCTAGTTTAATTGCTAATAAAGAAATGATTCGCTTAGGACAAGGAATAGAAAAAATTGGAGATTATTTTACTTATTTAATAAAATATTATGAAACCAATCAAAGCGAAGAATTACAGCGTTGGATTTATGAAAATTGTATTGATGGTATTTAAGAATAGAAAGAATGCTAAAAACTAGCACTCTTTTTTTTGCCTGTGCTATAATACTAATAAAGGTTGTGATGTTTAATGATTAATTTAAAGACAGATTCAAGAAAAGTAAAAAAAGGGGATACTTTTATTGCCATTCGAAACGTAAATCGTGATGGTCATGATTATATAGAAGAAGCAATAAAAAATGGAGCAACAAAAATCATTTGTGAAAAAGGTTCATTTCCTGTGGAAACAGTTATCGTAAGTGATACAAGAAATTATCTAAATGAATATCTCTATACAAATTACTACCCAAAAATCAAAGATATGACATACATTGGTGTAACAGGAACCAATGGGAAAACAACAATTTGTTTTTTAGTTTACCAAATGCTAAAAAAACTTGGAAAAAATCCTGCCTACATTGGAACAATAGGTTTTTATTATGGAGATACAAAAAAAGAGTTAAATAATACAACACCAGATACCGATTTGCTTTATGAAATGCTTTTAGAAGCGCATGAAGCAGGTTGTGATACAGTTGTTATGGAAGTAAGTAGCCATGCTCTTGAAAAAAATAGAATTTATGGCCTAGAATTTGATGAAGTAGCATTTACCAACTTGACGCAAGATCATTTGGATTATCATGAAACCATGGAAAATTATTGTAATGCAAAAAAAAGATTATTTACAAAAACGAGAAACAATAAAATAGCAGTCATCAATGCCGACGATGCCTATGCCAAAAACTTTGTTTTAGAAGAGAACCAAAACATAACTATTTCTAGCGAAAACGGAAATCTAACGATTCAAAATATGGAATTTTCTCATACAGATACAAAAATAAAATTTACTTATAAAGAAAAAGAATACGAAACAACAATCCAAATGGTAGGAAGATACAACGTCTACAATTTTTTAACAGCAACCATGCTTGTCCATAAATTAGGATTCACAATTGAAGAAATACGAAATCTAACAAACGAATTACATGCCCCAACTGGCAGAATGGAAAAAATTGATTACAAAACAAATAGTATTTTCATTGACTATGCTCATACACCTGATGCAGTCATCAATGTACTAAAAAGTGCCGAAGAATACAAAAAAGGCCGCATCATAACTATTATTGGTTGTGGAGGAGACAGAGACCGAAAAAAACGTCCAATGATGGGTCGTGCTGCAGAAGAGCATTCAGACTATGTCTTATTTACAAACGACAATCCAAGAACCGAAGATGAAACGCAAATCATGAACGATATCTTAGCAGGTTTAAATAAAGAAAATCACGAAGTGATCTATGATCGTGTAGAAGCAATAAAAAAAGGAGTTTCCCTTCTAGGTGAAAACGATATGTTAATGATTTTAGGAAAAGGCCATGAAGACTACCAAATTATTGGAACAGAAAAACATCACTTAAGTGACCAAGAAACTGTAATAGAAAGCATAAAAGAGTTAGAAAAAAATCTAATTAACAACAGATAGTTTTACTAGGATTCTATTAAAGAAACAAAATAGTTTCTTTTTTTTGCTATAATAAAGAAAAGGAGACAATCACTCATGAAATATCGAATCAAAAATGCCGCCATTGAATTAAGTGGAACTACCATACTTAACGAAGTAAATCTTGAAATAACAGACAACTCTCACATTGGAATTGTAGGAAGAAATGGAGCAGGGAAAACCACTCTTTTAAATGCATTAATCAATAATGAATTCTTTATAGAAGGTATAGAAGACACTTCACTAGAAATAGAAAAAATCGGAAAACCAACCATCGGATACTTAGAACAAATTACTTTCAAAAATGAAAACAATACGCTATTAGAAGAAATAAAAGAATCTTATAAAGAAATAACGGATTTAGAAAAGAAAATAGAAAAATTAGCCCATGAGTTAGAAAAAGACACCTCCGAAAAAAAAATAAACGAATATACAACAGCATTGGACCAGTTTTCCTTTTTAGGAGGGTATTCTTACCAAAAAGAATACGAAACGATGTTAAATAAATTTGGGTTCAAAGATAGTGATAAAAACAAATCCATCAAATCATTCTCAGGAGGAGAACGAACCAAAATTGCTTTTCTAAAACTTTTATTAGGAAAACAAGACATCCTTTTATTAGACGAACCAACCAACCATTTAGATATCACAGCAATAGAATGGTTAGAAAACTACTTGAAAAATTACAAAAGTGCTTTTTTGGTCGTCTCCCATGACAGAATGTTTTTAAACAACACCATAAATACAATCTACGATATCTCTTATGGAAAAACAATAAAATATAGTGGAAATTATGAAACCTATGAAAAAGTAAAACAAGAAAATTATGAAAAACAAACAAAAGATTATGAACGTCAACAAAAAGAAATGGCTAGACTTTATGCCCTCTATGAAAAATTTAGAGGGAAACCATCCAAAGCAAAAATGGCATTGTCAAAACTACATATGATAGAACGAATGGAAAAAATAGAAAAACCAAAAAGAGCCAATGAAAAAACATTTAAAATGAATCTAAACAAAATGGAAGCGAGTGGCAAAAATGTACTCTCTTGTAAAGAATTAGAAATTGGATACGACAAAACCCTAGCAAAAATAAACTTAGAACTTTTACAAGGAGAAAGAATGGGAATCATTGGAGCCAATGGAACAGGGAAATCAACGCTATTAAAAACAATTTATGGAATATTGTCTCCTAAAAAAGGACAAATCTCTTTTGGCTATCATGTAACCATCGGCTATTTTGATCAAAACTTAGAAATGAACAACGAAAATCATACCATTTTAGAAGAATGGAAGAGTACCTATCCTGAATGTTCTGAAACGGAAGCAAGAAGTATACTAGGAGCCTTCCTCTTCAGCGGTTTGGATGTAGAAAAAAAATTAACGATGTTATCAGGAGGAGAAAAGGTACGTCTTTCTCTTTGCAAGATACTTTATAACAAACCCAACTTTTTAATTCTAGATGAACCCACCAACCACTTGGACTTAATTGGAAAAGAACAGCTAGAACGAATATTGTCTTCTTATAAAGGAACCATTCTCTTTGTTTCTCATGACCGATACTTCACAAACAAAATAGCGACCCGTCTAATAATCTTTGATGAAAAAGGAGCAACCAATTTTTATGGTAACTATGAAGAATGGATGAAAAAACAGCCAAACATGACCAATACAGAAAAGAAGCAAGAGAAGAATTTGAAAAAGACAAAAGAAATCCAAAACGAAAAGAAGAACCTAAAAGAGCGAATACAACTTGAAAAACAAATCAACCGATACGAAACGAAAAAACAAGAACTTACAAAAGAACTTTACAAAGAAGAAAATTTTAGTGATTATCAAAAAATGAATGAATTAAAAAGAAAGGTAGAAGAAATAACCAATCAACTTACAGCATTAGAAGAAGAATGGTTCCAACAAACGGACATTGAAAATGAAAAATAAAAATTTTATGACTTGTTTTTTTTCCTTCTATCAAGTAAAATGAATAAGGCTCAAAAAAAGCAAATACAAAAACATCTTGAAAAGAAGTAGGTAATAGATATGAAAAAAGAAGAAAATAAATTAGGAACTGAAAAAATAAGCAAATTAATTTTACGTTTTTCAATACCATGCATAATTTCTATGCTAGTAAACTCTTTATACAACATAGTAGATCAAATTTTTATTGGAAGAGGAGTAGGAATGCTTGGGAATGGGGCAACAAACGTTGTCTTTCCAATCAGTGTAATAGCTCTTGCTATCTCCTTAATGATTGGGGATGGTGCAAGCGCTTATTTAAGTTTAAAATTGGGTGAAAAAAAGCAAAACGAAGCTTCAAAAGGAGTAGGAAATGCACTTGTTTTATCAATTGTATTTTCTTTGCTTTTTGCAAGTATTTGTTTACTATTTCTACCCCAACTTCTTCATCTTTTTGGTTGTACAGAAAACTTAAAAGAATATGCAAATAATTATGGACATATTATAGTTCTAGGTCTTCCATTCGTAATGATAGGAACCAGTTTAAATAGTTTGATTCGTTCCGATGGTAGTCCAAAATACGCAATGACCTCTATGGTGATTGGTGCAATACTAAACATGATATTCGATCCCATATTTATCTTTATTTTCCACTGGGGAGTAGAAGGGGCAGCAATTGCAACCATCCTAAGTCAAATGGTCACTTTCTTACTAAATTTACTATACGTAAAAAAATTCAAAACCATTCATCTAAAAAAGGAAGACTTAAAATTAGAAAACAATACAATCAAAAAAGTCCTTCTTTTAGGAA
The DNA here is from genome assembly GCA_947649365.1 of uncultured Mycoplasmatota bacterium. GTDB lineage: Bacteria > Bacillota_I > Bacilli_A > RF39 > UBA660 > MGBC108787. Next base: position 10,542 of record CANSRH010000005.1, read on the forward strand.
TAAGCAGTTTCATTACTCAAATGAGTATCGTGGTAGTCATTGCTACTGAAAACAATTTATTAGGAAGCCTTGGAGCGACAACAGAATTTGGTGCGGATATTCCCATTACTGTCCTTGGAATTGTTATGAAAATCAGTCAAATTTTATATAGTATTGTTTTAGGGATTGCAATAGGTGCCCAACCGATATTCGGCTACAACTATGGAGCAAAAAAAGTAAATCGTGTAAAACAAGCTCTAAAAATAGTATTAAAAACGAGTCTTATCATCACTACCATTGCTTTTATACTCTTCCAAACAATACCTGATAAATTAATATTGCTGTTCGGTTCAGGAGATAGTAATTACGTAAAATTTGCTTGTTTGACATTTCGGATTTACCTCATGCTTGTCATTTGTAATGGAATCCAAATTCCTGCAGGTATTTTTTTCCAAGCCATTGGAAAAAGTAGCAAAAGTGCAATTCTATCCTTATCAAGACAAATTGTTCTCTTAGTCCCTGCTATGCTAATCTTAGGAAATTATTTTGGGCTTATGGGTGTTTTATATGCTGGAGTTGTTGCAGATGGCTTAGCCTTTCTTCTTGCAGTCATTCTTCTAATTCTAGAAACGAAAAACTTTAGTACGATTCCAAAGCAAGAAATAATAGCAAAAAAATCAAAACAAAAAGGAAAAAGAACCGAACCCAAAATGATTATTACCATTGCTCGCGAATATGGGTCAGGTGGAAGATATATTGGACAAATGATTGCAGAAAAATTAAATATTCCTTGTTATGACAAAGAATTTATTCTAAAAGTAGCAGAAGAAACTGGATTAGCAAAAGAATATATAATCGAAAGAGAACAAAAAAGAAGTTGGATAGATACACTAAGTAACGGCTACTACAATGGACTATCCAATGCCGATGAACTATTTCTAAAAGAATCAGAAATTATAAAAGAAATTGCCAAAAAAGAAAGTTGTGTCATCATCGGACGTTGTGCCGACTTTGTATTAAAAGACCAAAAAAATACAATAAACGTGTTTATCTACAATGACATAGAACACAAAATAAAACGAGCAACAACTTATTACAATATAAAAAAAGAAAAAGCAGAAAAAGAAATCAATAAAATTAACAAATTGCGTGCCAATCATTACAAGCATTACACTGGAAAAACTTGGGGGCAACCAGAAAACTATGATATTGTAATAAACAGCGACACCCTTGGAGTGGAAAAATCAGCAGATTTAATCATAGAAATAATAAAAAAAGGAGTTCAAAAATGAAAAGAAAAAAAGCCTATGAAGCAGAACTCTTTTTAAACGTTGGAGAAATCGCCAAAAATGAAAATTTCATAATTTTTCCTGAAAGCATAGAGGATGAAGATTATGACGAATTAGTAAAAGCGATTTGTTTACCATTTAAAGAGGAGTTCTTAAAAACTGGCATTCATCAAGTACTAGAAATGGAAAGAAATATTCAAAAAAGAAAAAGTTTTCCAAACCCCATAGAATATAAAGAAACAAGCCAATGTTTTACTGCCCAATTAAAAAAAGGCGCCATTCTATTCCGCTATGGCTACGATGGAAGAAGAGAAAAAGCAAGTAATCGTATTCAATACACAGTAGAAGGTATTTTCTTAAAAGGAATAGATTTAGAAAAATCAAAGCAAAGATACGGAAAAATTGATATAGACATTATAAAAGAATTAGAAAGTAATATGCCAGAAAAAATAGAATCCATTGTAATTTCAAGGAATCAAAAACAATTCACTAGGTTATTACACAAGCACACTGACAATAATAGTTTAGAAAATTTATTTAATGATTTTTATTTATCTTGTTATCAAGAAGGATTTACATGTACAAAAATAGTTTCGTTATCACCTTTATATACAATAAGCTTAATAGATAAACTAGAGCAAACAAGAAGACAAATAAGAAGACTTTTTAAATAATTTAATATAAATAGAAAGATTTGTATCACTATAAATCTCTTTTTTTATTAAACGGGAAGAAATTAAAAAAATTTGACTTTTGTTCATATTTTTCTATAATAGAAAAGAAGAGATGTGAAAAAATGAATAAAATAATAACTAAAATGGCAATTGCTATCCTTTCTATCGTAGATGAATGGGAAGAATTTATAAAACATTTAGAAAATTATAGTAAAAAAACAAACCTATGGGATGACTTAGAACAATTAGCGAATCACAAAACTTTATTTATTAATAGGAAAGCCAAAAAATTTTATCAAGAGAACCAAAAAGCAATCGATGAAATTACAAAATACATGTCTATAAAAGAGTTTGGAGAAGAATATTTTTATAGTGGATTAGAAAAAAGAGAGACTCTTGACTTCTTACATCAATATTTTAAAAAACATCGAAAAGAAAAAGAAGATATTCATGCTTTACTAAATAAAATAAAAGATTTAGGATTTTCTACATTTCAATTCAATGAAAAAGAATCTTTTGCTGGTAAAACATACAAAATAAACAAAAGAAAAGAAAAAAATGGTACGCCACTAGGATACATGGAAAATATAAAAAGAGTTTTATCCTTTGGAAACGACGAAATATCTTACCAATCTACAGGTTCGCATTACAAAATAGAAATTTATTATTTTAAAGAATCATCAAGTCCTCGATTTGTTTATGAAACTATCTTTCTAAATAGTTTAACATTTGATAAAGCTGCATTACCTACTAGAATATCGGATAATTTAGCAGAAGATTTGGTAAATGAATTAATTTCTCAATTAGAACAAGAAACAGAAACAAAAGAAAACTGTGAAAGAATAACTTCTTTTATAGAATTAAATAGCGCCATACAAACTCTAAATAACGTATTAGAACCCTTTGAACAAGGAAATTTGATATTAGGAAGCAAAGAACAAATGGAAGAAGAAAAATGGGCAATCTTACAAATAAAATTAGGGTTAGCAAAGCTTCGCCAAATAAGCACAGAAATTACACCTGAAGTTTTAAAAAGAGAACGATTAGCCTATCAAAATAGAAAAAAGAAGGAAAAAATATGAGATTACCAAAAAAACAACAAATACTATTAGCAATGTTTGGAACAAGTCTATCTTTATTGTTTCAAGGTTGTGCAGAAAACACAGCAAAACAAGTGAAAGTAGGAGAATCTGCTTATCGCTGGGCCTCAACAATTTATTATGACGAAACAGAAATAAGCGGAACAATATCTTACAATACGATAGAAAAAAATTTTGTAAAACTAGTAACCCTTGAATACAATGGAAAAACTTTAGATCCAATACTTATGGCAATTAATTTTTATGAATTTCACCCCATGCGGGGGGGCGTGGAGTGATACCATCAGTTATATTAACTTAGAAAATGGTGTAACACAAATCGAATATTATTACCCACATTGCTATTCAGAAGATGCTACTCCAGAAATAAGAATAGGAGAAAATTTTACAATTTTAGAAGAAATCTCTTTATTTGATTTTATTATAGAAGAAAATTGGATAAAAGAAGAATACGAGGTAAACGAAATTATTGCATTTTTTAATGAAAAAGTGAAAGATAGACTAAAAGAAAACCAAGAAGAAAACAAAAGAACCTTAACTATTAATCCAGAAAACGAAAAAGAATAAATTGACTTAGAAAGAATTTAGTAATAAAATAAACCTATACCAATTTTCTATGGAAAAGAAAAAGTAAGAAACAACAAATATTTTAAAGAGAGGGCTAACTGCTGCAAATGCCTAAATATTTTATTCTGAAAAAGACAACTTTTCATAACATAGAAACGCACAAGTTGCGATAAATAATTAAGAGTACCTAGTAAAGTAAGGTGGCACCGCGCGAATATTTTGCGTCCTTACATTTATTAGGTTTTTTTATTTAAAAAAGGAGAAAATGAAAATGATAACAAAACCAAAAGGAACCTATGACATCATAGACAAAGAAGCAACCAAAATGAAAATAATCAATCGGGCAATTGATTACTTCTGTGAATTCTACCATTATGAATACATTAGAACCCCGATATTTGAATCACGTGATTTATTTCACAGAACCGTGGGAGAAGAAACAGACATTGTAACAAAAGAAACGTACGACTTCAAAGATAGAAGCGATAGAGAGCTAACACTACGACCTGAGGGGACTGCGGGAGTAGTAAGAAGTTTTATAGAAAACAAAATGTATGGAACAAATCTTCCTAAAAAGTTTTATTACAATGGAACAATGTATCGTTATGAAAGACCAGGAAATGGAAGAAACAGAGAATTTACTCAATTTGGAGTAGAAATTCTAGGAAGTAACGATCCTATGATTGATGCAGAAATCATTTCCATGCCTTATCGATTATTAGAAGAACTTGGCTTCAAAGACTTGAATGTCAAAATCAACAACTTAGGATCGAAAAGTGACAGAGAAAATTATAAAAATGCCTTAAAAGAATATTTAGCCCCCCACCTAAATGATTTATGTTGCGATTGCAAAAAACGTTTTGAAACCAATCCTTTACGAATTTTAGATTGCAAAGTAGATGGAGAAAGTGAAATCTTAAAAAATGTTCCAAGCATTTTAAATTACCAAAGTGAAGAATCAGAAAAACGATTCAAAAAAGTATTGGAATACTTAAATTATTTAGATGTAGACTATGAAGTAGACGATAAAATTGTAAGAGGACTTGATTATTACGATTATACTGTATTTGAAATTGTTTCTAGTAAAGAAGTTCTAGGAGGAGCCTCTACAATCGCTGCTGGAGGAAGATACAACGATCTTGTAGAAAAATTGGGCGGACCATCCACTCCATGCATGGGATTTGCCTGTGGATTAGAACGTCTAAGCTTAGCCATGGAAGAAATAGGCAATTATGAAAAACCTGCCCTAGATGCTTACATTCTTTATGTCAATGAAGAAGAAAAAATAAAAGCCATCCTACTTGCCCAAGATTTAAGAGGAAGTGGAATCTCTGTTGATTATGACACCACAGGTAGAAGTCTAAAAAGTCAATTCAAAGAAGCGGATAGAAACAAAGCTCGACTATTAATTCTCTTAAATAGTGAAGACTTACAAAAAGGACTCATTACTATAAAAGACAATCTAACCAAAGAAGAAACCAAAATAGATGAAAACGAAATCATTGATTATATGATTTCCAATGGATAAGGAGAAAAAAATGGACTTAAAAGAATTATTTGAAAAAGTAGAACAATTAAAAAACAAAGAAGTAAACCTAAATGGATGGATAAGAAATCATCGCCGTCAAAAAGATTTCGGATTTATTGATTTCTCCGACGGAACTTGTTTTCAACATATTCAAATTGTTTATGATACAACGCTTTCTAATTTTGAAGAAATCAGCCATAGTTTAGTAGGAAGTGCCCTAGAAATAAAAGGTGTATTGGTTCCAAGTGAAGGAAAACAAGAAATAGAAATAAAAGCCACTGAAATCCTTGTAGTTGGAACTTGTCCTGAGGATTACCCCATTCAACCAAAAAGACACACCAAAGAATTTCTAAGAGAACAAGCCTACTTAAGACCTCGTACAAACCTATTTCAAGCCGTATTTCGCGTTCGAAGTGTAGCAGCACATGCCATACACACCTATTTTCAAGAAAGAGGATTTGTCTACTTCCATGCCCCATTAATTACAGCCAGTGACTGTGAAGGAGCAGGAGAAATGTTTCAAGTCACAACACTTCCAATCGACAAATTAAATAGCACACCTGATTACACAAAAGATTTTTTTGGGAAAATGACCAATCTAACCGTAAGTGGTCAACTAGAAGCGGAGACCTTCGCCACCGCATTCAAAAAAACTTACACCTTTGGACCAACATTTAGAGCAGAAAACTCAAACACCAAAACCCATGCTGCAGAATTTTGGATGATCGAACCAGAAATGTGTTTCACTGACCTAGAAGGGGACATGGACGTTATGGAAGATATGTTAAAATACATTGTTTCTTATGTTCTAGAAAAATGTCCTAACGAAATGAACTTTTTTAACGACTATGTAGAAAAAGGAATTTTAGAAAAATTAAACAAATTAATTCAATCCAAATTCACTCGAATTGACCACGAAGAAGCGATAAAAATTTTAAAAGAAGCTGATGTAAAATGGGAATTTGAACCTAAATACGGGGAAGATATAGCAAAAGAACATGAAAAATACTTAACAGAATACTTTGATGGCCCTGTATTCATTAAAAACTGGCCAAAAGACATTAAAGCCTTCTACATGAAACAAAACGAAGACGGTAAAACGGTTGCTGCCGTCGACTTAGAAGTTCCCGGAGCTGGAGAACTAATGGGAGGTTCCCAAAGAGAAGAAAATTACGATAAATTAGTAAATCGTATGAACGAAATGGGAATGGACACCAAAGAGTTAGATTGGTATGTAAACTTAAGAAAATATGGAACATGTATCCACTCAGGATTTGGTATGGGATTTGAAAGACTACTGATTTATTTAACAGGAGTAGACAACATTCGTGATGTCATACCCTATCCTAGAACACCAAACAATTGTGAATATTAAGGAGAAAAAAAACATGACAATATTTGAGGATACATATTTTAACTATTGGAATAACGAAAGAAAAGAAAGCCAATCTATCTTAGACGATATAAAAGATACAATGTTAGTTTTCCATCCCCATGACATAGAAAAAAATGCGAAGAAAATAAAACAGCATTGTCCAAATTTCTACGGAGAAATAGAAGAAGGAAAACAATTCATAATGGAAAAAAAGAATGGTCTTTGCTATTTAAATCATGATTTTGAATTAATAAAACCAGACACCCGAATCATTACTCATTTCAACGGAAACATGTTCTTAGAAGAATACTGCAGTGATTCCTATACTTTAAAAAATAATCAAAACCAAGTTTTATTTAAAGATATAAATTTTATAAAGGAAATCAATACAAGTTATTTTAAATTATACAGAAAATACACTGACTCAAAAAATAGTTTATATATAGTAATTAGTAAAACTGGCCGTATACACATCACACACAACAATGAAATAGTGTTTGTAAATCAATATTTTTATGAACAATGGGATGCTACTGGCCTATATATCTTATACGATAGCAATTGCCAACCTGTAGCAACTGCAATAAACAAAGACGAAGTAAAAACAATTGTAAAACAATTACAAACGAAAAAGAATCACTTCTGCAATCCTTTAGAAAAAAGGCGTCAAGAATTATATCAAAAATTTCTATATTTGCAATGGTACAAAAAATTTGGGATTAAAGAAAAAGTGTATGAAAATTACATACAAACAATAACAAAAGAATTAATGAAACAAAGAAAAGCTTACGCTTATGATCTAGAAACAGATTGCTTTATTGAGGGAACCTTTAAAAATTATTTAAAGTTGGAAGAGAAACATTCTACTCTTCTAATAGAGGATTTACAAGACTTAGAAAATGCATTAGAGGAATACAAAAGAGAAAAAGCATTACTACCACAAAACAACAAACAAAAGAAAAATTGACAAGAAAGGAAATAGAACATGAAACAATATAACAATGGCGAATTTAGAAAAAAAGATATTGAAAAAAAATACACTGTCTACGGATGGGTAAACAAACGACGTGACATGGGAGGGGTGATATTTGTTGACTTACGGGACCGCTCAGGTTTCTTACAAGTCGTATTTAATAGAAGCTTCTTAAAAAGTGATTTTTCCCTAGCAGAAAGTTTAAAAAATGAATATTGTATCAAAGTAACTGGAAAATTAATTGCAAGAACAGATGAAATGATTAACCAAAAAATCCCAACTGGAGAAGTAGAACTCATGGTAGAGGACTTAGAAATACTAAGTGAATGCGAAACCTTACCATTCAATGTTTACGATAACGATACCGAAGTAAATGAAAACGTTGGTTTAAAATATCGTTATTTAGACTTAAGAAGAGACAAATTAAAAGAAAACATTTTAATACGTCACCAAGTATGCAAAATTGCAAGAGAATACTTAGACAATCTAGGATTCATTGAAATAGAAACACCCATCCTTTGTAAATCTACACCAGAAGGAGCAAGAGACTACTTAGTCCCATCAAGAATCAATAAAGGATGTTTTTACGCACTTCCGCAAAGCCCTCAAATTTTCAAACAACTTTTAATGGTTGCAGGTTTTGAACGCTATTACCAAATTGCTAGAAGTTTCAGAGACGAAGACTTACGTGCAGACAGACAACCAGAATTTACGCAAATTGATTTAGAAATGAGTTTTGCAGAAGAAGAAGATGTTTGGAACGTAACAGAAGGCATGATTAAAAAAATTGTAAAAGACATAAAAAATATCGACTTACCAAATTTTCCACGATTGACCTATCATGAAGCTATGGAACGCTTTGGAACAGACAAACCAGACACAAGATTTGAAATGGAGCTACTAGACCTAACAGAACTATTAAAAGACACCAATATGAATGTATTTAGACAAGCCATAGAACGTGGCGGAATTGTCAAATGTTTAATTGTAAAAAACAATGGCGATAAATACTCTAGAAGTGATGTAGAACACTTAACAGACTTTGTTAAAATCTATGGAGCAAAAGGATTAGCATGGTTAAAATACGATAACGACCAATTTAATGGAGTCATTGCGAAAAATCTAGAAGTAGAAAAACTAGAAGCGATGAAACAACAATACAACATAGAAAATAACGATTTAATACTTATCGTTGCAGATACCAAAAAAATAGTTTATGCCTCTTTAGGAGCACTACGTAATAAAATTGCCAAAGAATTAAACTTAATCGACGAACAAAAACTAAACTTCCTGTGGATTACTGATTTTCCTTTCTTTGAATACTCTGAGGCCGAAGGAAGATGGAAAGCAGAACATAATCCATTTACAATGGTACAAGACATCAACACCATAAACGATCCAGAACACTGCATATCACGCAGTTATGACTTAGTCGTAAATGGCTATGAACTAGCAAGTGGGGGAGTCAGAAATCATCGTACAGAAGACTTAGCTAAAATTTTTAAAGCCTTATCCATCAGTGAAGAAGACGCAAAATTACGTTTTGGTTTTGTCTTAGAAGCATTTCAATATGGAGTACCTCCTCATGCAGGAATTGCTCCAGGATTAGAAAGACTCGTGATGGTATTAACAAAAACCAATGATATCAAAGATGTAATAGCCTTCCCTAAAACGCAAAGTGCAAGCGACTTAATGAGTGAAGCACCAACAGAAGTAAGTAAGCGTCAATTAAAAGAATTAGGAATTAATATAATAAAGGAAAGTGAAAATGAAAATGAATAAAATATGCTTAGAAAATAAAATAGTCTTCCCAATACATCGCGAAGACTTGATATGTGGGGAATTAGTAAACCCTACAAATACAGAAAGAAGACTTGTTCTATTAACATATCCAAAAAAGGAACAATTCTCTAATCCGGAAATGAAAGGGCATTTTGAATTTAAACCTTTTCATAAAGAATTAGCTATCGATTTAAATTACATAACTCCTCAATATGAATTATGTACAACAAACCAAAAACGTAATAATATTGGCTATGATTATAACTCTTTTGTACATTTGGATTTTTTATTAAATTACTTTGACTTCGCTAAAGAACTTGGTCCGAAAGAATACTTAGATTGTTTAAACACATTATTTAATGGAAAATTTCCCTATGAAAATTGCCAAGAATTTGGATACCGCTGGGTTGGAAAAAGTACATGGAAAAATGGCCATCTAATCGAAGATAGTCAAGAAAAATACAATCCTGCATATTATCAAAAAATACCAAAGATTGGATATGAAAGTCCAAGTTTAATGCCAAAATATTTCCAACTTCTATCAAGAATTGATTATAAAAATCCAGAAAACGCCTTTAAACCACTTGAAGAAGAAGGAACAATAAGAAAAAGAACCTTAGATATACGATAAAGGAAAAGTATGTGCTATAGAAAAAAATTATACTATAAAGAACATTAATAAAGGAGGAACAAAAATGAACTTTACAAGTGAACTAGTAGATGACTTAGCAGCAAAACTTTTAATTGGACTAAGTGAAGAAGAAAACAAAATGGTTTTGGATGAATTTGCCATTATCGATGAAAACCTAAAAAAAGTAGATGCATTTCCCAATATAAAAGAAGTAGAACCAATGACACATGCCTTAGATGATTTTGTTTTCGTCCTAAGAGAAGACGAAGCAAAACCATCTATCCCTATTGAAGATGCATTAAGAAACTGCGAGAAAATAGAAGGAAGAGAAATCGAAGTTCCGAAAGTAGTAGGAGGACAAGACAATGAATAAAACCATCGAAGAGTTACATGCATTATTAAAAAAAGGGGAAGTAACAAGTGAAGAATTAGTTCAGGAATCTCTAAAAAAATCACACGAAATACAAGACAAATACAATGCATTTGTAACAATACTTGATAATGCGAAAGGTGGGGAGGTAACAGACAATTTACTCTCTGGAATTCCTTTTGGAATCAAAGACAACTATTCCACCAAAGGGATTCTATCCACAGGTTCTTCCAATACCTTAAAAAACTATATTCCTTTCTTCAATGCAACCGCCGTAGAAAATCTGTACAAAGCGGGAGCCATACCTGTAAACAAAACCGTTTTAGACGAATTTGGAATGGGTGGAACAGGAACAACAGGACACACAGGAATCGTTTTAAATCCCTGGGACAAACGTCGTATGACTGCAGGAAGCTCTGCTGGTTCTGCTTGTGCTGTTGCAGCAGGAGTTTATCCCTATGCACTAGGAAGTGACACAGGAGACTCCATAAGAAAACCTGCTGCCTATTGTGGAATCGTTGGATACAAACCAACCTATGGAATGATATCTAGATATGGCTTATTCCCATTTGCCTCCAGTCTAGACCATTGTGGTGTCTTAACACGTTCCGTAAAAGACGCAGCAATTGTAGTAGACAATATGAAAGGTATTGATGAATTCGATATGACTTCGTGGGACTCAAAAGACATTCACTTGTACGAAAGTATTGATGGAAACATCAAAGGGAAAAAACTTTGTTACATAAAAGAATTATGTGATATAAATAACTATGAAAATCCAAGCGAAGAATTAAAAGAACACCTTAAAAATTTTATGGAGCGTATTGAGCTTTGCAAAACATTAGGATTGGAAGTACAAGAAGTTTCTGTAGATCAAAACCTTTTGGATGCATGTCCAAGTGTCTATGTAGCCATCCATTCTGCAGAAGCAACCAGCAACATGTCCAATCTAACAGGAATCATCTTTGGACCTAGAGGAGAAGGAAGAAATGTCCAAGAAATGATGATGGACCATCGAACAAAAGGATTTTCCCCATTAATCAAACGTCGTTTTATCATCGGTTCTTACGTATTACAAAAAGAAAACCAAGAAAAATACTTAAAAAATGCCCAACGAGTACGAAGACGAATCGTCGATACTTGGAAAGACTTATTTAAAACATACAATGCTGTTATATTACCAGTAGGAACTGGTCCAGCAAAATTTCTAGACGATACAAAAAACGAAAAAGGAAAAGGCACAGAAGCACTAGAAGAACACTTACAAATTGGAAACTTTGGGGGATTCCCATCCATTACAATTCCTGATGGTTTTATAAATAATCTGCCTGTTGCTTTAAACATCACTGGAAATTGCTACGATGATGAAAACGTCTTAAACATTGCTTATGCAATTGAAAGTGCCATGGATTATAAAAATCAAATTGCTAAGGAGGTTCATGAATGACCAAATACATTGCAAAAATTGGACTAGAAATGCACTGCGAAGTAAGTAAAACCAACACCAAAGTATTCTCCAGTGCTAAAAATACCTACGACGAAATCCCAAACAACAACATTGCTCCACTTGACATGGGATTCCCTGGAACTCTTCCTGTTTTAAACAAAGAAGCCGTAAAACTTTCCTTAATGGCTAGTATGATTCTTCACTGCAAACAACCAGAATACATGTACTTTGAAAGAAAAAATTACTACTATCCAGACATGCCAAAAAACTATCAAATCACGCAAAATCCACCAGAAGAATGTGTGGGAATGAATGGATACATTGATGTTGAAAGAGAAGATGGCACCACATTTAGAGTAGGAATAGATAATATTCACTTAGAAGAAGACGCAGCAAGTCTTGACCATTACTACGATACTTCCTGCATTGATTACAATCGAGCAGGGGTTCCTCTATTAGAACTAGTAACAAACCCCGACATGCATAGTGCAAGTGATGCGGTTTCCTTTCTAGAACAAATGCGAAGCATCTACCAATATGCAAACATAAGTGATGCGGACACAAAAAAAGGACAAATTCGTTGTGATGTCAATGTATCCATCATGGATGCTTCTCTAAACGAAACAGACCCAAACAACTGGGGAACGAAAATTGAAATCAAAAATGTCAACTCATTTGGTGGAGTAAGAGATGCTATTAATTATGAAATAGAACGTCAAACGAAACTAAAAGAGACCGGCGAATATGACAAAATGGAACAACAAACAAGACGTTGGGACGAAGAAACAGGCACCACGATTTACATGCGTAGCAAAGTCGATGCCATCGATTACAAATACTTTGTCGACCCGAACTTACCAAAATTTAAAATTGATGCGACTTGGTTAGAAGAAATACGCGACTCCATTCCTTTACTTGCAAACGAAAGAAAACAAAAATACAAAGAAGAATATGGTCTTAGTAACTACGATGCAAGTGTCATTGTCAAAGAAAGAGAATATGCAGAATACTTTGAAAATTGCCTAACTTTAGGAATTGATGCAAAAATGGCATGCAACTGGCTAACAACTCAAATTCTAGGAGAAATCAACAAAGAAGAAATAAAACTAAAAGACTTCTATTTAACACCAGTTCGTTTAAAACAAATTATTGATGAAATAAATAAAGGAACCATTTCGACAAAACAGGCAAAAGACATTTTCTATAAAACCATCACAGAAAAAAAAGAACCAAAAACATTTATTACTAGTGATATGGCCCAAATTTCAAACAAAGAAGAACTAGAAGCAATCATCAATAGTATTCTAGAACAAAACGAAAAACAAGTAGAAGAATACAAAAATGGAAAAGACAATCTATTTGATTTCTTTGTAGGACAAGTCATGAAAAATACCAAAGGAAAAGCAAATCCTGTAATTACAAAAGAACTACTAAATGAAAAACTAAAATAAAAAGCACTTTTGCTTTTACAATCGTGAAGGTAAGCAAATCCATTGTTTATCTTTTCTTTTTTATGCTATAATAAAAATGTGATAATATGAAAAAAATAAAAAGAGAAATAAACAAAATCATTGATTTTTTTAAAGGAATACGTATAAGTACTCTTTACAAATTGGTAGGAATTCTTTTACTAATCGGTATTTTGATATGGGTAATTTCTACCCTAAACAAAAGTGAAAAAACAAAAGAAAAAGAAAACATTGTATTAACAGGAACCATAATAAACAAAGGAGAAGACTATATTATAATCAAAGACAATAGCAACAAAGAATACAAAATCCCTGTAACAGAAGAGGAAAACTATCCTCTTGGCAGTGACGTAAATGCAAATGTAGGAACTATAACAGAACAAGGAGACGAAAAAAAGCCAACCAGCATTACAAGTAATAGTGTAATTATTACAAATGAGAAAACAGAAAACAAAAACGCAGACGAGGAAATTCTTGCTTACATGAACGAAACCGAGAGATACTTTAGTAGTGAAGACACCTCATTAAAAGAAGAAGCAAAAATGCGATTCATCACCATTGTTGACTTTCTATTTTATAATGGTTATATAAAAGGCTATACTCTAAATGACATAACAAGTAAAACAAAATTACAAGCATTAAAAATTGCTTTATCTATTGATTCCAAAATCGAAAATTATTTTCCAGGTTACAAAGAAAGCATTTCCACTACAACAGGGAAAGTCTATAATGGAGTCAAAAATAGAATCATCGAATCTTACCTAAGTTTAACAACAAAACTATGTACCCATGACCCAAAAACCTGCGAAACAGCTACCAATGACTTTCAACAAATGAAACACACATTCTCCATCACATGGAACACGATACGAAATCTAATCACCAGTGGAACCGAAAATTTAAAAGAATGGTATGAAATTTTTAGTGGCAAAAGAGGATAGGCCATGATATACTAAAAAAGAAAAAATAAGAGGTGTCTAGTATGTTTGGAAAAATAAAATACATAAGTGAAAATATAGCATTAATTGAAAACACAGGAAGCGATGAAGGTGCAACCGATTTAATGAACATCAATGTCATCTTTGAAGCACCTGACCAAAGAATTTTAGGAGAAGTAACAGAATTCAATAAAGAAGAAATTAAAATTCGTTTCTTAGGAGAATATGTAAACAATCGCTATGTCAATGGAGTAATACGAAAACCATTATTATCCTCAGTTATAAGAATAATCAACAATGAAGAACTTATGGAACTAGTAGGACAAGAAAGCAATAAATCTTTTGTACTTGGAAATAGTGCCATCTATAAAGAATACAAAGTTTGTCCAGAAATCAATGCACTTTTATCCAACCACATAGGAATCTTTGGAAATACAGGAAGTGGTAAATCTTGTGGAGTAGCAAGAATCGTCCAAAATTTATTTCAAAATCCTCATATGTTATCTTACAATGCCAACATCTTTGTCTTTGATGCTTATGGAGAATACAAAAATGCTTTTGGAAGTATTAATCAAATCAATCCTAACTATAACTACAAATTTATAACAACAAGACCAATAGAACAAGACGACTTTTTATTACAAATTCCTGTTAACTTGCTCAATTTAGACGATTTTGCTTTATTATTACAAGCAACCAACCATTCTCAACTTCCAATCATTGAAAGAACCATAAGACTCGCAAAAATATTCAGTCAAGATACGGAAGAAGCAGTACATTACAAAAATCATTTAATTGCCAAAGCACTTTTAGCCATTCTTTTTAGTAATCAAACAACAGCAAGAAAGAAAAATGAAGTATTTCAAATCATTGAAGTATGCCATACCAATGAGTTCAACTTTGATAGCACGATTGCAGGACTAGGATACACTAGAACATTCAGCGAATGCTTTGAAATTGATTCCAATGGATATTTTGGGGAAAGTGTTTTAATAACCGATTATATTTTAAAACACATTGAAGATACTTACGAAGAAATGGAAGAGCCAACAGAATACAATTATTCTCTAGTTGACTTTGCCAAAGCTCTAGAATTTACAATGATCAGCGAAGGATTCCAAAACAATTCTAACTTATATGATGATGCAGTCATTTTAAAGGTTCGATTAAGTACCATTCTAAATACAAAAGTAGGAAAATACTTCTCAAACAATGGATTTACTTCCTTAGAGAAATACGTAAGTAGTTTAGTTGTTAAAAATAACAAAAAAGCTCAAATTGTGAATATTAACCTAGAAGATGTCGACGATACGTATGCAAAAGTCATCGTAAAAATTATGTCTCGTTTATTCTTTGAATTCTCTAAAAATCTAACGAACAGAGCATCGATTCCATTTCACCTTTTTTTAGAAGAAGCGCATAGATACATCCAAAGAGACAACGATACGTATCTATTAGGATACAATATATTCGAGCGTATCGCAAAAGAAGGAAGAAAATATGGCGTACTTTTAGGAATCATTAGTCAACGACCAGTAGAAATATCAGACACTGTTATTTCTCAAGTATCTAACTTTTTAATATTCAAAATGACCCATCCAAAAGATATCAAATACATTGAAGAAATGTTACCAAATATCTCTGCAGATGTTATCGAAAAACAAAAAACACTACAACCAGGAAGTTGTGTAGGATTTGGGGGTGCCTTTAAAATCCCTATGATTATGCGTTTAGAACTACCCAATCCATTACCATATTCATCCAATTGTGATGTATCTGCTAGATGGAACGTAAAAAAAGAGGAAAATACAAGCAATCAACAATAAGATTGCTTTTTTTCATCAACAAATTGAAAAACTGAAATACCTAGAACACAAATCCGTTTAAATAAAACCGAAAAGTATTACCCTAAAAGGAGAATTAGATAGAAAAAATAAATGCTTTGCACCAGAAGAATACTATGCACAAATAGTTTCTTATGAAAACATTTTAGAAATCACTGATCTTTTAGAACAAGAAGACTTAAAACAAATTTTACTTAATGAACTATGTACTATTTTTTTAAATGCCTATCAAATCCCATCTATAAATACAAAAGAAACAACTGCACCGACCTTATTTTATTTAGAACAGCTAAAAATCTCTAATAAAATAAGGAATCAAATTAGAAATGAAGCAAACCATTTAAATAATAGTAATAGATTAAAATTAGGTCTAGAAATAAATAAAACAGTATTAGAAAAAATAAAAAATACGCAAATAGAAAAAGATTTGGACAGAAGAAGAAATCTAGTTTCAATTAAAAAAGATTGACAAATAATAAAAAATTCTCTACAATAAAGCGAAAAAAAGGGATTTTGTCATGAATGAAACAAATAAAATGATTTTAGAGTTATTAAAAACTCAAATAATGGTTGGAAAATTAATTGACGATGAGTATATTAATCAAATAATTTCTTGCATAATAGCACAAGAAGATTTACAAGAATATGCCCAAATATCACATACATACACACAGCAAAATGGAATATTATATTTTCCAAACACAAGAACATTAAATATAAGAACAAACAGATTAAAAGGCGATATACTTAAAAGAATGACTATAACTACACCAAAAGAAAACATTGCACAATATTTAATGGTCACAAAAATCATCTTAAACGAATTAGAATACATAAAACTGCTACGAGACTGTAACGACTCTAGTAAAAAAGACTTACAAACTAAAATTCTAAGAATGAGTTATAGCAGATATATAACTATAATGCAACAGAAAAAAAAGAATCGAAAAGAATTAATTCAACTAGAAAAATACTGGAATACCCAGACGAAATACACATCATTAGCACCAGAAAAAAGAATAGCAGGAATAACTTCTTATGATGCAATAAGTAATATAATTGATGGTTTAAGTAATGTATTCGATTATTTAAGACTAAACGAAGAAGAATTTTTAGATAAAAAAGATTTACATCGAATTATTTTATCACCCTACGAAATAGTAAGAGAAAAGACAAATAATAAAGAAAGTGCACCAACTTATTTTTATTTAAAAGAATTAGGATATAGTAAAAGAGAAATAGAATCCTTAATAAAAGAAAGCAAAAATATAGAAGAAATAGAAGCACTTAGACTTGGACTTTCAAACAAAATAGAAGAAAAAATGAATGTTCCTATGCGAAAACATGTTTTAATTCTTCCAGAAAAAATTGCTATTACGAAAATAGTATGATACAATGAAATTACCTGAAGGATATAGTTTGTTTTATATAAAACCGACTATGGATATGCTTGGGAATCTAATTGAAGTGTGGTGTAGAATACTAACCCATTAAGTGTTGTTAGGATCCTAAAACATTTCATGTGATGCCCACCTCGCGTGAGCGGGTTTTTATCCAAACAGACTTTCCTTCGGGTTTTTATTTTGAGGTGAAATTCATGTTTGAAAGAACATTACAATTAATAGAAAAAGAAACACTAGAAAAAATGCACGAAAAAAAAATTCTTCTAGTAGGAATAGGGGGAGTAGGAGGATATGCTTTTGAAAGTCTCATTCGTTTAGGATTTCAAGATATCACGCTAGTAGATTCTGATTCCATAGAAGAAAGTAACTTAAATCGTCAACTACTAAGTACCACAAAAAATATAGGAAACTTTAAAACAGAAGAAGCAAAAAAAAGAGGAGAAGTAATCAATCCAAAAGCAAAAATCAAAACCTACAATCTCTTTCTAAACAAAGACAACATAGAAGCATTGTTTGAATCTCATTATGACTACATTATTGATGCCTGTGACACCATAACAACAAAATATCTACTCATAAAAAAAGCATTAGAATACAATAGCAAAATAATCACCTGTTTAGGAACAGGAAATCGATTGAATCCAGGAGAGATAACCATAACGACTTTAAACAAAACTTACAATGACCCCCTTGCCAAAGCTTTACGAACTTTATTAAAGAAAAACAACATACCTCTAAACATTCCTGTTCTATGGAGTAAAGAACTTCCAATAAAAACCAAAACAAGAGCCCCAGGCTCAATTGTCTTAGTACCAGCATCCGCTGGTCTACAAGCTGCTTATTATATACTAAACGATATAAAAAAAAATACTAGCTCAAGGTAAACTTGCTAGTTTTTTTCTCTTTCATCAATTCTTCTACCAAAGCATCAGGATCTTTTTTAAACTCTAAGATTTCAGAAATACAAGAAAGTAGAGGACTTTTTATATGTTTCTTTAAAAGCAAAGGGAGTAGTGCTTGCAAAGTCGAAACTCCTTCTACAGTAGTCTCTTTCAAAAAACGATTGGCCATCTTTTTTTCTTTTTTACCAATATATTCTCCATAAGTAAAATTACGACTTGTAGTAGAAGAACAAGTTAACACCAAATCTCCAAACCCAGCAAATCCATGAAGCGTAACAATACTAGCATCATACATTCCCAAAATGGATTCAAGTTCCAAATAAACAGAAGTAAGATAAAGAGCATGAGTACTTTCATGATAACCAAGACCACTAAGAATTCCTGCACCAATAGCATAGGCATTTTTAAGGCATCCACAAAGAGAAACACCTATTCTGTCATAAGAATGCTCCATTTTCACCTTTGTAGAATCAAAAAGTCCTTGAATGAGTAAAAAATGTTTCTTGCGTTTGCAAGCGAGTTGAAAGCCAATAGGTTCGTAATTAGAAACATCCACTGAAAAAGTAGGACCACCTAAAACAGAAATAGGATTTTTCAAATAAGATTCCACAAGTTTAAATGCAAATCCATGATTGGTATCAGCAATCCCTTTCGTTCCAATAACAACAGGAATATTTCGATTTAAAAAAGGAGAAATCTCTTTACACACATTTTCTAAATAAAAAACTCCTGTAACCAAAAAGAGAACATCTATATCTTGCGCTACTTCTACAAAACGATTGGTTAGCATTATATTTTTAGGAAACATACGATCTTTATACAAACTTTCTATCTTATGTGTTTTTTTATAATCACTTACCAATTTCTTATTTTCGCTCCACATCACAATTTCATTCTCTTCCTTTAAAGCAAGTAAAAGAGCAAGAGAAGTACTAAATGCTCCAGTTCCAATCATTCCAATTTTCATTTAATTTCCACCTTTCATTTCATTATACAATTTGTTAATATTTGCTTCATACTTATTCATTTTGGCTTGATAATATTTCTTTCCCTTTAAATTGTTTGGTAAATATTCCTGAAATACCCAATCGTTTTTATAATCATGAGGATATTTATATGTCGTACTACTTGTTTTAATATGAGGAGGAACATTTCCAGTCGTTCCAGAACGTATATCATTTAAAGCTGCATGAATACCCAAATAAGCACTATTACTTTTAGGAGACAAAGCCATTTCTGTCACCACAACACCAAGTGGAATAACCGCTTCTGGAAGTCCTATCAATTCAGATGCATGAATTGCAGCCATCACCTTCGGTCCAATACTAGGATTCGCAAGTCCAATGTCCTCATAAGCAATCACACTCATCCGTCTATAAATACTATCCAAATCCCCAGCTTCTAAAAGCCTTCCTAAATAGTGTAGGCTAGCATCCACATCGCTCCCTCGAATAGATTTTTGAAAAGCTGACAAAACATCATAATGCCCATCTTCATTCTTATCATGAAAAAAAACAGGTTTAGAATTAATCTGCTGAATCAACGCAAGATTTACCTTTTTATCGCTAGAAGAAGAATAACAAACCTCCAGTAAATTGAGAGCACTTCGTAAATCGCCACTAGATAGTTTTGCTATATAATGTAAAGCCTCCTCATCAATAGAAATATCTTCTAGATGTTCACTGGCATGTCTTAATCCTTGCACAATATCCTCTAAAGAAAGTTCATGCAACTCGAAAATTTGCACTCGACTACGAATTGCTGGATTAATTTTATGATAAGGATTGGATGTAGTAAGACCAATCAAAATAATCAAACCACTTTCAATATAAGGCAAAAGCAAATCTTGTTTATCTTTATTCATACGATGAATTTCATCAAGAACAACGACCATTTCTCCATGCATTTTTGCTTCCTCAATCACAATATCAAAATCTTTTTTATTATTAATAGTAGCATTTAAAAAACGATAGGGAACGTTTAACTCATGTACAATAGCATTCGCAATACTTGTCTTGCCAATTCCAGGTTTCCCATACAAAATAAAAGAAAAAATTTTTTTATTCTTAACCATGTTTGTTAATAGTTTATCCGCACCAATCAAATGGCTTTGTCCAATAACATCTTCTAAGCTTTCTGGACGGAGTAGATTGGATAATAATTCCATCATCATCACCAAAAACATTATACCATAAAAAAAGAACAAATTTGACAGAAGAAATAAATCTTTATATACTTAAAATAAGAAAAGAGTAGATAAATATGTCCAACCAAGAATATTACGAAAAATACTTAGACTCCTTACAATTCGAAAGAAAACTATCAAAAAATACAATTGCTTCTTATCAAGATAATTTAAACCGATTCGAAGACTTTATCCAACCCAAAAATATTAAGGATTTAAAAAGAAAGGACATTGAAGATTACTTAAAATTCAATGATAATATGGCTGAAAAAAGTAGGGCACATTACTTAACAGTTGTCAAAAACTTCTATAATTTTTTAGTTGGAGAAGATTTAATTGCACATAATCCTTGTGAAACCATAAAATCGCCCAAAATAAGCAAAAAACTACCCAATTACCTAACAGAAGAAGAAATAGAAAAACTATTAAACATTCCCTTAAAAACTTCTTTTGACTATAGAAACAAAGCTATGTTAGAACTTTTATATGCAACAGGCATTCGAGTCAGTGAACTAATCGATTTAAAATTCAGCAACATCAATTTAGAAGAAGACTTAATTAGAGTAACAGGAAAAGGAAGCAAAGAACGTCTAAGTCCCATAAGTACCATTGCAGAAAAATACCTACGAATCTACATAGACCAATATCGAAATGATCTTTTA
Source organism: uncultured Mycoplasmatota bacterium (assembly GCA_947649365.1). GTDB lineage: Bacteria > Bacillota_I > Bacilli_A > RF39 > UBA660 > MGBC108787. The sequence continues at coordinate 31,660 of CANSRH010000005.1, forward strand.
AAAAAGAAAGATAGCGAGTATTTATTTATCAATAACTTTGGTAATAAAATCTCAAGACAAGGTTTTTTTAAAAATTTAAAACAAATTGTCAAAAATCAAGGAATAGAAAAAGACATCAGTCCACATACTTTGAGACATTCGTATGCCACTCATTTACTTTCTCACGGTGCAGACTTACGTATTATTCAAGAATTACTCGGTCATAGCGACATATCAACCACCGAAATATATACTCATCTAATAAATGAAAAATTAAAAAGCGATTATGAAAATCATCCAAGAGCAAAAAAAGAAGGAAATAGCGATTAATTTCCTTTTTTCTTTTTAAATCTACCTAAAATCATATTTTTTTGAGTATTAGAATTACGTTCTTCTTGTGCTTCCCAATTATCTTGATACATTTGTTTTAAATAGGCTCTTTGCAATTCCAATTCTTTTTGATAAAATATTGTTTTAACTTTGGTAGATATATTTTCCATATTCTTTTTTTCTTTTTCTTTCAATAAATCATTCCTACGATTATTTAGTTCAAATATGTGTTGTTTCCAAAGGGATATTTTCAATTTTAATTCTTCTATTTTAGACTCATTCTTGCTTTTTTTAACTTTCAAACTTCTCACTTTAAAAGGAGAATAATTACTGAATATAGAAACCCCAAAAAAAACAGAAGGCATTACTTCGGAATAGAGCACCTCAACCCAACTTAACTCAAAAAAGTAGTGCATTATTTGCATAAAACTTTCATTATCGAGAAAACCTCGCACAAATCTCATTACTATCGGAGCAATGAAAAGAATAACCAAAAAACATATCCAAATTTTTTTCCAATTCCCTTTTGCATCTTCTATACTTGTATCTATTTCTTCTAAATCTTGCACCGTTTTATTATAAATAGACTCTAATTCTGCTAATTCGTTTTCTAATTTTTCAATAACATCTTCTAAAACTAAAATATCATCAATATTGTCTTGATATTCCCTGATCTCTACTATGCCTTTTTCATTAGAAACTATAACGGTCTCTTCTTCACGATTAAACTTAGAATTAATATTCATATTACTTAACACCCCACAAGACCACATTATACTTTATTATTACTATATATACAAGTAAAAAAAGCCTAGCAATAACTAGGCTTCTTATCTGCACAAAACAAAATCATACAGATAGGAGAATTGAATACATCGTTACACTAAATTAACGACTTTGTTCGTTTCTACTAGATTTTCTATTATTTCTAGAATTTTCTTGTTTTTGATTATTTTTACTATTATTTCTAGAATTAGTTTTAGAATTTCTACTATTACGAGAATTACTATTATTATTTTTTTCCATAATCTAATTTACCTCCCATTAGTATTATGTCCGCCTTTTCAAACTTAATTCAAAAAAACAAAAAAGGAAGCATGGAAATAATTGGTTTCATCAAGATTTGACAAGAAGATGAAAAATATGATAAAATGTCAAACTGATTGTGCCAAAAAAGGGGAGGATAGAAAAATGGAAAAAAGAATTACAAACGTCCGAAAAAACATATATGAAAAAATTCTTCAAGAATTAACGGAAAACAACTTTTCAGCGAAAGAAGTAAACTGCTTCTCTTTCTTTAATAAAACATATATTATTGATAAAAAGAAAGAAAAGCTTTTTGCAGAAATTGCAGAAAGCTTTTATACTTTTTTCATAGAAAAAAGTATCTTTTCAGCAATACTAGGAATAGGAGCAGGAATTTTTTTCGCTGCTCAAGTTCCAAAATGCCTACCAACTCCTGTTACAGAAGGAGAAAAATGGACAACTACCTCAACAAATACTCAAAACGAAAAAAAGAAAAATGATGAAATTTTTTTACAAAAGCTATCTTTGTACCAAAAAAGAATTTCAGAAAAACAAAATTGCTCTTTATCAAAGGATACTTTCGAAAATAATTTAAAAAATTATACATTTACCCTAGAAACAATAGGAGAAAATACAAAAGACATCAAAACGGTTTCTATTAGCGAAGAAGTAATGAACAGAATCTACAAAAGAAAAAGTTATTACCGTCCAGAAAATTTCATATCCACAACAAGAGAAGAAATAGAAAACATTCAACTTCATAATAAATATATCAAGGAATATTGTGAATACTTTAATTTTGATAGTGAAAAGGTAATTTCACTTGCTTTAAGTGTAACAAATAATTATCAAGATTTTGAAACAGTAATAAATAACGATGCTTATGTTTTAGATAATATAGAAACCAATTGCTTAATTTTTATTTATACTTTAAAAAGAGATAAATTAAACCTAAATTGGAAAGAACTAGGTTGTACTTTGGAAGACTTTAAAATAAATAAAGACATAAGACGAATACCAAAAGAGCATATAGAAACAATCACTTTAGACAATGGTTATGGATTTACTGAATACATAGGAAAAATAGCAGATTTATTTAAAATTGATAGATGCATCCCACTTACGATATGCTTTTGTGAAACAGGCGGCACACCAAAAAATAGTGCATGGGAAAACAACAATTTCTTTGGCATGAAGCCAAAGGGACCTACTGGAGACTTTTTATTTAACGTAAGTCCAGAAGCAGGTATTATTTCAGCAATTGAAAATCTTGCAAGAAATTATAATACTATAAAAACTACAAAGGAATTAGCAAACCAATACTCCAGTGGAGACAAAAATATCTCAACAGAAGAAACAGAGGGTTGGTTAAATAATTTTACATTCTTTTATAATAAAATCAAAGAAAACGAAGCATATTACTTTGGCAATGATAAAAATGAAAAACATTATTTTGTAAATACAATAAAAGAAGACAAAGAATACATACTTGAACTAACAATATCAAATTAAAAGAGGGATTTATAATGAATAGAAAGAAAACATGGCTAAATTATCTTTTATATAAAGCTCGTAAGTTATGCACCAATACTTTTTGTTTTGGACTTGCCCTTACTATTCTAGTATCCTCCTCACTCTTTCAATTAATAAAAAAAGAGAACAAAAACAATTCTACAAATATTACCATAGAAAATAATATCTTTTCTAAAGAGGAAAATACCTTTGTAAAACCTACAAACTTAGAACTAGAAATAAATAAACTAGAAGAGACAACGAACTGCATAGAACAAGCAAAACAAGAGCCAACAACAAACTTGGAATTAATCATAGAAATTGCTTATTTACTAGAAAAACACAATCTGACATACGAAAAGCTAATAAATCTTGTAACAAATATTCCTGAGTACAACCAAGCATTACAAAATATAAAAATGAACAAACAAAATCTCAACAACAAATTACTGGCTATATTAAAAGGACAAGAACAGAATAAAACTTTGTATATTGGAGATTCAAGAACTTTAGGAATGTTAGAAAGTGAAGTTATTAATGAAGATAATTCAGTATATGGAGTAGGATATGGATACCATTGGCTAATAGGAAATGGGAACTTTTCTAAAAGCAATACAAACGCTTTAGAAGGGGGTATAATCGAATTAAATAAAAAAATGAATGAAATGGAATCCTATAATATTGTAATCTGGTTAGGAGTAAACGACTATAAATATATCAATGCCAAAACGTATTTTAAAAAGTTTGTAGAATTAACAAAAGGAATATGGTCCAATCACACCCTATATATTGTTTCCGTAGGTCCAGTAAAAGAAACCTCTAAAACTAATGTATCCAATTCTGGCATCAATCACTTTAATGCCTCTTTAAAAGCATTCATTACAAATGCAAATTTAAATAATTTAAACTACATAGACTTAAATATAACAGAAAACGAGATTGTAAATTACGATGCTGTAGGTTTGCATTATACAAATAAAGATTACGAAAATATTTTTAATAGAGTAACTGAAAACATAACTAGCCTTGAAATGCAAAGAAATAAACAAGTTTTAAATATTTTCTACGGTGCACTAAAAAAATATGACGAAACATTTACTTGTATATATTCTGTAGATATGATTTTAAATAAAAAGAGATAAAAACAAAACAAAACGCATAGTATGAAATAGGTGAAATACTATGCATTTTTTAATTCCTTTACTTATTTCCACAATAGCAGGATTGTCGACAGTCCTTGGAGCATTTATTATATTTTTTAAAGTCAAAAATAAAAACATAAATAAATTTATTGCCTTTTGTCTAAGCTTTTCCATTGCTATTATGATTGGTATTAGCATTACTGATTTAATTCCTGAATCTTTCTTAACTCTCACCAAAGGAAACTTACAAGGAGGAATACTTATTGCTTTAATCTCCTTTATCGTCGGAATTTTTGGAATTAAATTATTCATTTTCCTAATCAACAAACAAAAGAAAAATACAACCAATCTTTACAAACTTGGCATATTAAATATGCTTGCTTTGATGCTTCATAACTTTCCGGAAGGAATCGCAACATTCATGAGCGCTTACCAGAACATAGACTTAGGCATAAAATTAGGAATAGCCATTATGTTACACAATATTCCCGAAGGAATTTCCATTGCTGTTCCCATTTATTACGCAACAAAAAACAAAAAGGAGGCAATCAAAAAAGCCTTTTTATCTGGACTTGCAGAACCATTTGGGGCCTTATTAGCATTCTTAATATTCAAAAACTTTATTACAGAAACCTTCATAAGTAGCATTCTTCTTTTAGTGGCGGGGATTATGATTACCATCTCTATTGAAAAAATGTACCCAGAAGTAATCAAATACAAAGAAAAAAAACTATTTTACCTTGGAGTAGGGTTAGGGACCATTTTAGTAGTAATCAATCATTTTTGCTTTTGATTGGAATAACATTAATTTCTTTTCTATAACAGATTTCCAAAAATTTACATGGTACAATTGAAATAGAAAAAATAAGGGTGATTCGATGAAAAAATTACTATGCTTATTTACAGTTGCTATTATCATTATTATATATAATGCAATAAACAGTATATTTTTTTCAACGAGTAACTATATAGAAAAAAAATAAATTTAAATATACCGGATTGTATCATCAAAGAAAGTAAAGATATACATAGTGATATAAATTTATTTAATAGATACATAGAACTTTTAAATAGTAAAAAACAAAGAAAAAGCATATAATTTTTTAAAAGGAGATAAAATGAAAACAATTGGAATACTTTTAAGAGATTTTGAAAGTGCCAGCGGTAATGAATTATATGGATTTCGAAGTGATTTACTAGAATATTTAAGACAATACAAAGAATTAAAAATAATAACTATTCCTATTGAATTTAAAAATGATGAATATGACGAGTTAGAAAGGGTAGAGAAGGCAATAGATTTATGTAATGGTATTATCCTACCAGGAGGAGCTAACGCCTATGAAATAGACCTCAAAATAACAAAATATTTATATGAAAAAGATATTCCTACACTAGGAATTTGTTTAGGTATGCAAATTATGTCTTTAACATTTGATGGAGACATTGAAATATTAAAAGAAAACAAACATCAAAGTAAAGAAGAATATGTTCATGAAATAAAAATAAAATCAAATAGCAAACTAGCTAATATATTAAAAAAGAATAAAATATTAGTCAACAGTAGACACAATGAACACATTACAACAACAAATTTAACTATTACAGCAATTGCTCCAGATTTAACAATAGAAGCTGTTGAAGATCCAAATAAAAAATTTTTTATAGGAGTACAATGGCACCCTGAAAGCTTAAAGAATGATATATATTCAAAACGTTTATTTGACTATTTTATAAAAGCAATTTAATAAATAAAGAGTAGGGAAGAGTATTGAATATTTTTCTTTACTTTCTATGTCATCTTTTTTTATTGTCACTTTGTCAATTTCTATATTATAATGATCTAGAGATATATTTGATACGTTAGGTGTTTTAACCTCAGTCCTTATTTTTAAAATACAGGAGGGAGGTGGTCCTATGAAAGGAACTTATGGAGTACTTAGTTGCTCTTATCGTTATTCTGGTCTTAATCGACAAGATTACGAACCCGCCCAAAGGCCATTAAAAAAGAACGCCTACTCAGCATTGAATAGGTGTTCCAAAACCATTATGGACTGAGAACACCTGACTAGCGAAAATCAAGTATGTCTCTTTTTGTTTGTCCTATAATATATTATACACAATTTTAGAAAATATGCAACTTTACTTCATATTTTCTTTTTTTGTGTTCTTATATTTAAACGTTATTACAACAGAATAACCAAATATATAACGTATGTATCGAAGTATAAAAGTTAACATAACATACATTATCGGAAATCTCATTTATGGCTTTTTCATAGTCTTTCCAGTATTCTGTTTCTCCATAACTACTATTATACCTCTCACTCGCTATTTTTGCATTATGAGAATCTACTATCTTTGTAAAATACCACGAATTTCTTCGAAATGCATCCCACATATTGATTTTTCTCACATATCGACCTAAGATTACCCAGTCTATAAAATCTGGACAATTGAGAATGAATCGTTCTATTGTATCAACTTTTTCAATTTCTGGAGTATCTTTATCAACCAAATCTAAAAACTTTCTCTTTAAGGTTTCTGAGTTACTCTGTACATCTTTCTTATCATAATTGTACTTGGTATCGTCGCCGAAGTGAATGAGATACTTAAGACATGCATTCAAACTCTTTTTTACAGGTTCTATCATGTGCTCCCCCACTCCTAACTTCTTGGATAGGACAGAGAGAGTACAAGCAGTTTTTAGTTTCATTATGTTGTATCTCTTCCATTAGTTAATAAAAATATATACTAAAAAAGAAAAGTATTTCTCTACCTTTCTTCCAATCACTAAACTTTTCTTGATTCGATTTCTGCAATCTTTTCAATAACTTCCTGAGCATTAGATTCATTAATCTCTGTATAACCAAGTTCTTTCAATGCCTGAATTTTAATAGTATTTAATTGTTGTGTACGACTCAATTTTTCTTCATTTTTTTGCTCTATCTCTTTTACAAAACGTTTATGACTTTCTGCAAGTTTACTTCTACTTGCTCCTCCATTATTATAAAGTGTCAAAGCAGAATACAAAATACCCTCAAAAATAAATTGTTTATCCTCATCAAACTTGAAATCTTCTGGATTGGTAAAGCCAGTCGTTTTTGACATATATCCAAAAATATATTTAATTTCTGGAACATTATCTATAGAACGCATTAAATGATATAAATATTGAACGACATAAAAATTTTCTTCTCTCTTATCCTCATCCAATAACTTTTCTTTCAATAAATAGGTGACGTCCGCCAACAAAGTTTGTTCCTCTTTATTTAAACCTTTTAAGTCAAAATAGTTATCCAAATCACTTGAAGATTTAACTCCTTGATTAAGTCTTGATTCTACAGCCATCAAATAATCGGTTGTAACTTTAATAGAATTAATCGTTCCCTCTTCTCCATCTTCAATATCTAACAATTTAAACAAAAGAATCTTTTTTTCCTTAGGCCACTTATTTATATCGTCAAACTCCAAATAATTATAAACCATCTGGCGAGAAACTCCTAAATACTTTGCCAAGCGCACCTTAGAAATTCCTAACTCTTGTAATAATTCATTCAATCTATGCATAATAACCTCCTTGATTTTACATTTAAATTATACCACTTAACACTTATTTGTCAAGTGTAAACAAATGTAAAATTACAAATAAAAGAGTTTCTTATTCTCCTTATAAATTTCTTTAATAATTCCGCATCCCAAGCATTCTTCTTCCAAATAGAAAACACAAGCTTGTCCAGGAGTAACAGCTTTCACTCCCTCAGGATAGCAAACTTTAATTGTGCCATTATCCATATACTCTAAAGAAACAGGATAATCATCCCCACGATAACGAAATTTAGCAGTACAAGAAATAGGACGCTTAGAACTAATAAAATTAACATTTTCTACTAAACAAGCATCACTATATAAATAATGGCTATCTCCAAAAGCAACATACAAAATATTCTTTTCAACATCTTTACCACAGACATAGTGACGTTTTTCATTTCCACTAATTCCTACATTTCGTCTTTGACCAATTGTATAATTCATAAGACCAGTATGGGTTCCAATTCTTTCCAATGTCTCCACATTCAAAATAGGACCAGGATTAGGTTGTAAATAATTTTTGATAAACGCTTGATAATTTCGTTCCCCAATAAAGCAAATTCCAGTAGAATCTTTTTTTTGAGCCACATTCAATCCAATTTCATTCGCTATCGTACGAACTATCTTTTTCTCAAAATTTCCAATGGGAAAAAGAACATTTTCTAACTGTTCTCTTTTTATCATAGCAAGAAAATAACTTTGGTCTTTATTTCGGTCAACACCACGATACAAATTACCATCCATTGTTTTTGCATAATGACCTGTCGCAATAAAATCTGCCCCTAAACGATTTGCTTCTTTTTTAAACAAATCAAATTTAATGTATTTATTACAAAGTAAATCCGGATTAGGTGTTCGTCCCTTTTTTAACTCTTCCAAAAAATAAGTAAATACATAGTCCCAATATTCTTTTATAAAATCTACACGATGAAGTGGAATCTCTAAAATCTTACAAGCCTCCAAAGCATCATTATAATCTTGCTCTTGTGGGCAAATGTGATTCCCTAAAGTAGGATTGCCTTCAATATCATTATTAATGGTACTATCCCAATTTCTCATAAAAAGACCTTCCACTTGATAGCCTTCCTTTTTTAATAAATAAGCAGCAACAGCACTATCTACTCCACCACTCATTCCAACAATTACTTTTGTCATACAACCACCTAAATTCAATTAGTATTATAACAATACTTCAGCGCAAAAGAAAGATAAGAATGCGATTTCCTACAAAATAAACAAACAAATCATTTGCCAAAAGTGCTAAATCCAGCAACAAAAAATATTTAAAACGGCTCAAAAAGAGATACGATTTACTTTTCAAACAAGACAAATACGTTTTCGTAAAAGAAAAACTTTTTACAAAAAGCAAAAACAACAACAAAAGATAAAAAAGTTTTACAACAAGAAAATAAAGAAGAAAACATCCAATCGCCCGAACTTTAAATAACCCAAGAAAAATAGGGACTACAAACCCAATCGACAATCCCTCAAAGAAAAGACATCCAGCTAAAAAAGGAATTGCTAAAAAACAAAATAACAATAAGGTAAATAAAAGCAAAATTACGAAATGATAAAAAATAGTTTTCATCGTAAAAACATTGTTTTGAAACAAACCATTTAAGGAAGCGATAATTTCATTTCTTAAGATCTCCTCCTGTTTAAAATAAAACAAGACTCCTGTAATCAAACCAAATACAAAAAGAACAAAAAGAAACAAAAATTTAGACTGATGTTTTGATAAGCTTGTCCGCAACAATTTCATAGTATCACCTTTTTAAATCTTATTTACTAACTCTTTAAAATATGATAAATTTAATTTAAATGATGAAGAGGTGAACACAAGAATGAAAAAAAGAACCAGAAAACTATTCGTTTGGATTATGTTATTTTTAATGATAGGTAGCGTCATTGCAACCCTTATTGGTTATATGCTTTCTGCCAATTAAACCTAGAAATAGGTTTTTTTCTTGTCGGAAACTTCATTTTATTATATAATGAAATAGAATAAAGAGGATGAATATTATGTTTAAAGAATTTGATTATGAAAAACTCCCTGTTGTAGATATTGTAAATGAAATGATTACAGACGCCGCAAACAAAAATGCAAGTGACATTCATTTTGATCCTACACCAACAGTATTAAAAGTAAGAATCCGAGTAGATGGAGAATTAATCGACTATGCAACTGTTCCAGAATCAGTAAAAAATCCTTTAATCACTCGTATTAAAATTATTTCTGGAATGAACATTACAGAATCGCGCCTTCCTCAAGATGGGGCCATAAAAAATCTAATCAACAAAGACAGTTTGGACCTTCGTGTTTCTACTCTTCCTATTGTATATGGAGAAAAAGTAGTTATTCGTATTCTTGATTATACGATGAGCTCAGGAGGATTAGAAACACTTGGCTTCACTTCTAGCAACTTACCAAAAGTAAAAAAATTAATTGAAGAACCCAATGGAATCATATTAATCACTGGAGCAACAGGAACAGGAAAATCAACCACAGTTTATTCTATGTTACAAATTTTAAATACCACCGAAAGAAATATCATCACAGTAGAAGATCCCGTCGAAATGAAACTCCCTGGAATCAATCAAGTACAGACAATGAGTGAAATTGGTCTTACTTTTGCAAATGCCCTAAGAAGTATTTTAAGACAAGACCCCGATGTTATAATGATTGGAGAAATTCGTGATGATGAAACCGCTCGTATTGCTGTACGTGCATCCATTACTGGACATTTAGTATTATCAACGATTCACACCAACAACTCTTTAAATACAATTGAAAGACTTTTAGATATGGAAGTAGAAAGATATCTTTTAGGATCTGCTTTAACAGGAGTGATTAGTCAACGTTTAGTAAAAAAATTATGTCCGAAATGTAGAACATCAAGACCAGCAACACCTTATGAAAAAAACGTTTTTAAACAAGTACTACAAATAGAAATAAATGATATCTATACTCCCGTTGGATGCAACGAATGCTATCACGGATATCGAGGAAGAATAGCGATACAAGAAGTTTTAATCATTGACCAATTGATACGAGATGCAATTACAAATAACACAAGAAAAGAAGATTTAAGAAAACTAGTTTATGGAAATGGAAAAACATCTACTTTGTTAGAAGATGGATTGATGAAAGTTATGAATGGTTTAACAAGCTTTGAAGAAATCTTGAGAGTAATAGATATTGATGATGATTTAGGAGCAGAAGAAACAAATATCAAAGCAGCATTGATGGGAAAAACAAATCCTTCTACCATAGAAACAAATAAAACCTTTGAAAATTTAGAAATACTTTAAAAAAAACAGGAAAGAAAATCCTGTTTTTCTATTGCAAGAAAGGAAGAATATACTGAAACTTTTCCATAAAGAAATAAACAATAGCAACACTTCCCACCAAAAAAGGACCAAAAGGAACTTCATTGTCTTTTTTTAAAAGCAAAGAACCCACTGCATAAGGAAGAGCCAAAAAATTAGAAAAAACAAAGGCTACCAAAGCATAGGAATAACCTAATAGCATTCCCATGACAAAAGCAAATTTTATATCTCCTCCTCCTAAAGACTCTCGTTTAAAAAGAAAATCCCCTACTTTTCCTACAAACAACAAAGTAAGAAAAGAACAGAAACCCGATAAAAGAGAAAAACCAATCGTACGGAAATCAAAATAAATCAATTGAAGAATCAGTAACAATAAAATAGAAACAACCAAAGGAGAATCCAAAATAATCATATACTTAAAATCAGTAATAAAAATTAATACCAGTAAAGAAGAAATAATAAGCATTACAAAAAACTCATAAGAAATAGAAAATTTCAAATAAGAAAGCAAAAACAATCCTCCTGTAAAAACTTCTGAAAACAAATAGCCCATAGATAATTTTTTATGACAATAACGACACTTTCCCTTCAAAAACAAAAAAGAAACAATCGGTATCAAATCCAAAACATGTAACTTATGATTACAAAACGTACAATGGCTTCTAGGACGAACGAAAGACTCCCCATTAGGAAGTCGAGTGCCCACTACATAAAAAAAAGAACCAAACACACACCCTAAAACAAAAATACAAACAGATACTATCATACAACAAAACCTTTCTACATATTTTCAAGAGAACCCATCAGTCCAAACATTGGAATAATTACCGCTAAAATAATAATACCCACCACAAGAGCTAAGAAAACAATCAAAATTGGCTCAATAAAAGCTTTTAAATTATTTACCAAACTTCGATGTTCCTCTGCATAATAGTCACTTACCTTTTTCATCATATCAGCAAGTTGTCCTGTCGACTCTCCTGTAACAATCATATAATAAGCGACATCTGGTATAGCCCAGTGGTCCTTAAAAGAGGTAGAAATTTTATCTCCTTTAACTATATTATCAATCGTTTCATTCATAATCTCTTTATAAATTTCATTGTTTGTAATACGACTCAATATAGTCATACTATCAGTAATAAACACATTATTTGCTAACAAAGAAGAAAACGTTTTTGTAAAAATGGTTAATTCATTATAAACCAAAATCTTTCCCAATAAAGGTGCATGCATAAAAATTTCTTGTATTTTTTTTCGAAAAGCCTTAATATTTCGATAACACATATAAATTACTAAGCAAATAACAATAACCAACAAAACAATAAACAAAATATTTGCTTTCAAAAAATCACTCAAATTAATAATAGCCAACGTAAGACCCGTAATCTCAGCATCCGTATCTCGATAAATCTTAACAAACTCTGGAATAACAAACAACAAAATAAACGTAATAACTCCAATAGCAAACACCATAATAACCGTTGGATAAGTAATCGCACTAATCATTTGCTTTCTTGTTTTTTCTAGTTCTTCATAATAATTAGACATATCTGTCAAAGTAGCTTCTAATTCTCCTGTTGCCTCTGCTGCTTTAATCATATTAATCAAAAGTGCTGGAAACATAACCCCTTGTTTTTCCAAAGCTTTAGAAAAAGGTTCTCCCATCGTTAACTCATAAATAATAGATTGGAAGGCTTTTTTATATTTCTTCTTCTTTTGCATTTGATTGTTCAAAATTTTAATAGAATCCGTTAAAGGAATTCCACTTTTGATATAAGTAGATAATTGAGTCAACCAAAACAACAAGTCTTTGTTAGACATCCGCACCGCAAAAACACTAGTTTCTCCATACAAAAAGTCAATTAACTTACTTGTTTCAATGGAATAAACAATATAACCTTCTTGTAATAAAAAGGTATTTACATCCAATTTAGAATATCCATTAATCGTTCCCGTCTCTACTCTACCATCTTTATTTCTAGCTTTGTATTGAAATACACGAGGAGTGCTACTACGAACACTTCCTTCATTTTGTAAATTGACAAGAAGTGCTTTTCGCATTTCTTCTAACTTTGCATTTTGTTTTTTAACAAACCACAAATTATTATATTTTTCTAAAAATTTATCCCTTTTTTGCTTTTGAATAAGTTCTGCTTGTCGTTTTTCTTCTTCCTTATCAAACAGTCCTTTCGTTGATTTATAAACCTTGTCTACTCTTCCACTTGCTACATTAAAAAGAAGTAAAAACAAATCAAAAAAAACAAATTTGATTCCTCGAAACGCACACACAAACAAATCAACAACAACAAGGAAAGGAAGAAATAAAACACTAATTTTTTTTTGATTAGAAGAATCCTTTCTGCGAAACATCGTAACTTGCCTCCCTCATATCCTATTCTTTTATAATTATAACATGGAACAAAACATTTTGCCTATAAAAAGTTCACTTCTTTTTAAAAAAAGCATAAAATATAGTAAGGTGATAACATGTACAATGCAGGAATCGTATCCAAAGGACTAAGTTTAACTAAAATTATTGGAGGATTATCAAAGACATTACAAATAGCCAATCAAGTCATACCACTTTACCAAAAAGCCAAACCAATGATTAGTAATGCACGTAGCTTATTTAGTGTTATGAAAGAAATGGGAAAAAGTACCAAAGAGAATACGAAAACCATTCCAGAAAATAAAAAAACAAACAGTACTCCAAAACAAGAAATCACAAAAAAAGAGACAACAACATCTCCCACTTTTTTTCTATAAATACTTCTTTAACAACCAAAGTTGAAAAGATAACTTTATTTTTTTCAAAAAAAAGTTTTTTCCTTTTTTATGGACAATAAATAATAATTTCTGTTTTAAAGTTTCATAATAAGAAAAATTTTTCTCATCATAAAGACCAAACAATCGTTCTCTTAAAGATAAACGTTTTCCTGACAAAGTATAAAGTCCAATTACATAATAATGCCCTTTTTCATAAACAATTTCTTCTTTATTCAAATAAAAACCCAAACGTTCCATAGAACAACGAAGAAAATACAAATCATTATTGGATTGTAAAATCCATTTTTTTATATTTTTAGGATGAGTTTCTTTTATGATATGAAGAATTGTTGAAGTCCCCATACCTGATATTACTGCAGTATCTACTTCTTCTACAATATTGGTAAAACCATCAGAAAGTATAGTAGAAATTTTTTTATCCAATTGAGCAATTTCTATATTTCTTTTAGCATTATCAAGAGCATTCTTGTGAATATCACTAGCTATTACCTTTTGACACAACTGATTTTGAGCCAAATAAATAGCTAAATAGGCATGATCGCATCCTATATCTACTACTCTATCCGAAATAGAAATAAAAGAAGCCATCGCTTCTATACGTTTACGTGCCATTAATCAGATAAAAAGTCCTTTAATTTTTTTGCTCTTGAAGGATGTCTTAATTTACGCAAAGCCTTTGCTTCAATCTGACGAATACGTTCTCTTGTCACATTAAACTTTTTCCCAACTTCCTCTAAAGTATGACTTGTTCCATCCACTAAACCAAATCGAAGTTCGAGTACTTCTTGCTCTCTTTCTTGAAGGGTTTCTAAAACGGCTTTAATTTCTTCTTTTAAAATCTCATTGGTAGCATATTCTTCTGGAGTCATTGCATTCACATCTTTAACAAAATCTCCTAAATGGGAATCATCTTCTTCTCCAATAGGGGTTTCCAAAGAAACAGGATCTTGACTAATTTTAATTACTTCTCGTACTTTTTCAACAGAAATTCCCATTTTCTTAGCAACTTCCTCTTCACTTGGCTCCCGATTCAATTCCAAAGTCAATTGTCTTTGAATACGCGCCATTTTATTAATTGTCTCCACCATATGAACAGGAACACGTATGGTTCTTGCTTGGTCCGCCAAAGCTCTTGTAATCGCTTGACGAATCCACCAAGTAGCATAAGTAGAAAATTTAAATCCTTTATCATAATCAAATTTATCTACCGCCTTCATAAGACCAATATTACCTTCTTGAATCAAATCCAAGAACAAAAGACCACGTCCTACGTATCGTTTTGCAATACTAACCACCAAACGTAAATTGGATTCAGCCAAAATATTTTTTGCCATCTCATCTCCAGTAGCTGCCTTTTTTGATAAATCCAACTCTTGTTCAGGAGACAACAAACTGATTCTTCCAATTTCCTTTAAATACATCCGAACAGGATCATTAATATTTACATCTTTTGTAATTGCAGCATCATCCAAAATAATCGGTTCTGCAATTTCCTTAGGGGTTCCCCCTTCAGTTCCCTCTTCTTCATCGGTAACAATTTCAATATTATTCTCAACAAAAAAATTATACAGTTCATCCAAAGAGTCATTGTCAACATCAAGACCCTTCAAACTTTCAGCAAGCTGTTCAAAAGTAATAACGCCCTTTTCTTTCCCCAACTTTAATAATTCTTCTTTTCTTTCTTCAAACGTTTTAATTATTTTCATCCGAAACACTTCCTTTAATCTCTACTATTTTTAAAGCCAAAGCTGTTTTTTTATTCTCATCCAATTCTTTGCTCAACTCTATTTTTAATTTTTCAATCGTTTGTTCCTTTATTTTTTTCTTTGCATGTGCAATTAGTTCTAACATTGCTTTTTCTGTAAGTTCATTTGTTTCCACATTCCTTAGTATATCCATAATTGCATCTTTTACATTCGTTGTTTGTGCATAGGTAATAAAATCCGCTAAATGCATGGTTTTATTCATCTCATAATAATATAAAATTTCATTTGCAATCAAACGATGCTCTTGTGTAGGAAACATTCCTAACTTGGTTTGATATAGTCTTATATAAGAAACATCATTCATCATATAATATAAAATTTCTTCACAAATTTTTTCATACCCACTTTTCTTTTTTTTCTCTTTTGGTTTTTCCTTAACTATATAATTTCCCTTTTTTTCTTCATTACCCAGTTGCTCTTTTAAAACAGTGTAAGAAATATTATAATCATTTGCTAGCTTTTGTAAAGTCACCTCTTTTAAAATTGCATCATTATTGCTCTTCAAACTTTCTATAACAGCCTTAATATACTCAGATAAATCAGAGGCCTCTTTTAAATTTTTATTTTTTTTCAAATAATTCAGTTGAAAATCAACAAAGGAAATTGCATTTTTTACATTCTCTAAAATGGCTTCTTTACCATTCTGTAAAACATAAGAATCTGGATCTTTCTCACCACTAAGTCGTACAATCAAAAAAGATATATGATTTTCTTCTAAAAGAGTTCCTATTTGAAATGTGGCTCGTTCTCCTGCTTCATCATTATCAAGCATCAAGACAATTTGAGATCGAAGCTTTTTCAAAGCTTCTATTTGTTCTTTCGTCAAACTTGTCCCCATCAAAGCAACAACATTTTTAATTCCCACAGAAGAAAGACGAATCGCATCCATATTTCCTTCTACAACCAATACTTGTTTTGTAAGACGTACATTTTCTTTTGCTCGATGATAATTAAACAAAATATGGCCCTTTTTAAACAAATAAGTTTCTTTGGTATTCAAATATTTAGGAGTCATATCATACAAATAACAACGCGCTGTAAAACCTACAACATGGCCATCCAAATCATGAATAGGAAACATAATACGATTTTGAAAAACATCATAAAATTGTGTTTCATTACGAGAAATCAATCCTAAATTTTCAAGCAAAGAATCAGAATATTCTTTTTTAGAAAACAAAGAAAAAAACAAATTCTTATCTAAAGCAAGTCCTATAGAAAACTCTTTAATTGTTCCCTCAAGTAAACCTCTTTCTTTCAAATAAAGACGCGCTCGTTCTCCTTCTTTGGAATACAAATTATTTTGAAAAAAACGCAAAGCTAGATTCATTAAATCAAACTCTTTTTGATATTGGTCTACTTTTTTTTTTAATAAAGGAGTCTGAATAGCAATCCCTAATTGATTAGCTAAAAGAGATACTGCTTCTGCAAAACTTATATTTAAATAATTTTCTAAAAAAGTAAATACATTTCCAGTCGCTCCACAAGAAAAACACTTATAAATTTGTTTTTCAGGAGAAACACTCATGCTTGGAGAATGATCTTCATGAAAAGGACAAACTCCAAAATAATTCTTTCCCTTTTGTGTAAGAGGAAGATAGGAGGAAATAACATCCACAATCGAAGCACTATTTCGTATCATAGAAATTTCATCTTGAGAAATAAAGCTCATAATAGTACCTCCTAATCTTATATATTACATCTATTAGACAGATTTCCTTTTTTTAAACGTAAAAAAATGCAAATTTTGTCAAAAAAATTGCATTTTTAATTATTTTTTACTAATTTTCCAGTATTTCTAGCAACTAGAATCATTTGTAAAGAATTTGTATATGTATCAAAAATTTCAAAAACAAGCGACCCATCTTCCAGTGTTTCCATCATGAAATCATTCTCATTTTCCTCTCCATAAATAGCGAGTAGTTGAAAAAAATAAGTCGTTTCCTTTAGTTTTAAAATCAGATGGTCAAAAACTTGTAATTGATACAAAGATTCCAACGAAATAACTCTTGTATTCAAAAAAAGAGAAAAAATCAGAGATTCATCCTTTTCTTTCAAATTAGCCACATTCAAATAAGAATTTTCTTGGGTATCTTTATAATCAGCTTTCTTCAAAAAAACTCTATTCTGAAATCCAAGTTTAGGAATAGAAAATTCTACATAAGTTGCTAGTAAAAAATCTTGTTTTAACGACGAAGGAAACAAGCAGAAAAAAAGAAAAAGCACTCTTAAACTATATTTCAATACCATTTTATTTTCCTTAAAAACCAGAAACTTCTTTTTTTCATAAAATCTCCTACTAAAGGAAAGTGAGTAAAGATAAAATAACACAGAAAAAAAGAGTTGTAAAATGACCAAATCATTTAATTAACTCTTCTAATCCAGTAATGATTTAATGAATTATTTTATTTTGAATCCAATTTAACAAAATCACAAATACATTCACCAAAATTAAAGAAAAATACACGCCTTCATAAAAATTAGTACAAAGAGAAAAAGGCAAAATCCCTACTCCAAGTAAAAAACTATACATTGCTTTTCTCTTTTTAGAATAAGGAGAAAACAAATCAAGAGGTGCCAAAAAAACCAAAACAAACAAAATAGAACTAGAAAACATATGAGTTAACAAAAATGCCATGTCGTGTCTCCAAAAAGAATACAAAACCAAAGTAAGTAAATAAAATCCATAACTAGAAAGAGGAATTTCTTTTTTATAATAATAATCAAAGCAAAGGATCAAAAAAGAAAGCAAAGTAAGTACTACATTTGAAGTAAATAAACCACTAATTTGAAATCCTAATAGTTTATCTAAAAAAGAATAAACAAAAAGCCCACTTTTTTCTAAAAGATTCCCATACTCATATTGTTGAGTAATAGATAAAAAAACCACAAGAAAAAGATGAAAAAGAACAAGAATATGCAAATCCCAATCTTTTTTTTGTACCAAAAAAGTATTCATAACAAACAAAAGAAAACAAAACACCAAAAAAACGGAAATAGGAGTAGAAATAGGTAAAAATAAAGAAAACAAAACACCAAAAAAAGCATTGGAATAAGTAAACTTTTTCTTACACAGTTTATCAAACAAAACACCAAATACAAAACCTAACACTGGATAAAGAAGAATCAATACCAATTGCATGTTAGGATAAAATCCTTCTTTCACAGGCAAAAAAGCATTTTTATACCAACCCCACAAAACAAAACAAAAAAACAAAATAGCATACTTCTTTGTTAAAGAAACACGAATTACTTTATGAAGTCTACTCATTTTTTTCACCTCTTAAATACTGTTCTAATGGAATAGACGAAGGACAAATATAGCTACAAAGGCCACAATGAATGCAACGAACTCTTTTTCCTCTTTTATAAGCCAGCAACGGATTGGAACGAATAGGACAAACTTGGATACACTTTCCGCACTTAATACAAGAATGTATTTTCGTAGGTTGTTTTTTCATAATGACAAGACCTAAACAATTAGAAGTAACAACCAAATTCTCAATAGAGACTTCTCTTCCCTGCATAATACCATTGGTATAAATAGAATAATTGAAAAAATCCTTTGGGCCAAATCGAGTCAAAATATCTTTTACTTTTGTCCCCAACTTCGTTTCTACAATACAAGGAGTTAAAAGAGCATCTCCTGTAATAGAAACATAAGTTTCCAAGATAGGTTTTCTCTTTTTCACCTGCAAATAAAGGGCATAAAGCTCATGTGGTTTCAAATAGACATAATTGTCTTTCACATGCAATTTTTGAATCAAAAACTCTTCTCTACCGATTAAATACAAATCTTCTACAAATCGAAGTTCTATATGATGAAACATACCTATAAAATTATTATAATGCAAAATAAGTTCACTATTGGTATTTTTAAGAGCAATCATAGCTTTGCTTCCAGGATACAAATTTAGCAAAGCATCCAGCATTTCCAAAAGAAGTTTCGTATATTGTTTTTGAATAAACATTTCATTGCACAAATAAGGATCATCATCAATTCCAGAAACTACAAAAGTAGTAATAGTATCTTTTAAAAATCTTTGTTTTAAACGTTCATCATAAAAACTATCCAAAAAAGTTTCCTTAGAAAGATGACTAATCCGTTTTCGCATTGCTGGCAATTTTTCATTTTTCTCCTGAAAGTCATTTGCAATCACCAAACAAGGAACCTCTTCACCACTTGCTAGGAGGCATTTTTCCACATTAATTAGATTCCCTGAAACAGGAGAATACATTCCTGGAAAAAGTTCCATTCCTTTTTTTATGTGAATCTCTTTTTTCATTTTTTGTTTTTGTTTTGGTAGGGGAAGATAAACAAAATCAGGATCTAAAAAAATCTCTCGTTTGGCCATTAAAGAAACCGAACGATCTATATCTAGTGGAATTAACTTCGTCATTCTTATCTCACCACAACCATTATACAATACTTTTTAATGAAAGTCTTTCAAAAAAAGAGTTAAGTTTTGTGCGACTTCTTTAGGCAAAAATTTTTGAAATTCGTCTACACTTGCTTGTTTCATTTTAGCAACACTACCAAAGTGTTTAATCAATTCTTTTTTCCGTTTCGGTCCAATTCCCTCCACATGATCCAAAACACTTGAAATACTTCCCTTACTACGTATAGTTCTATGATAAGTAATAGTATAGCGGTGGACTTCATCTTGCATTCTTGTTAAATAATGAAACAAATTACTTGTTCGATCAATTTCTAAAACTTCATACGTATCTCCTCGAACCAAATCACTCGTACGATGATGGTCATTTTTACGTAAACCGCACACCATAATAGAAAGACCTAACGCATTTAAAATCTCCTTACAGGCATTAATTTGCGTCACTCCCCCATCCACAAGAATCAAATCAGGCGCCTCACTCATTTCCTCTTTCATCCGAGAATATCTTCTAGAAATCACTTCTTGCATGGTATGATAATCATCATTTTTATCCACTTGTACTTTGTACTTGCGATAATCATTTTTACTCGGTCTACCATTTTTAAAAACAACCATGCCAGAAACAGAAAAATTACCAAACAAATTGGAATTATCAAACAAATCAATACGATCCAAATGTTCCAAATGAAGTAACTTTTTTAATTCTTCATTCGCACTTTCTGTCACATACTCATCCTTTTTAATAAGCTCTAATTCATTTTCCAAATTGATCTTACTATTCGTAACTGCCATCTCTACAAGTTTCTTTTTAGGCCCTCTTGTAGGTAAAATAAACTTTGTTTCCAATAAACTTTCTAAAATCTCTATATTAAAACCTTCCAAAACCAAAACTTCTTTTGGGACTTCATGTTTACTATAAAAATTCATAAGATAATAATCCAAATCATCAGAAAGTTCACTAATAATAGGAAAAATCTCTGACTTTCCTCCTACCATTTTTCCATTTCTTAAAAAAAAGATTTGCACACTAATATATCCTTTATCAAAATAAAAACCAAAAACATCTCGATTCACAAAATCATGCAATTCCACTTTTTGTTTATCCATAACAATTTTAATATAGTCAAGTTCTTTCTTTAATTCAAGTGCCATTTCAAAATTCAAAGCTTCACTATACTCTTCCATCTTTTTTTCCAAACGACTCGTTAAAATTTTATCATTTCCATTTAAAAAACTTAAAATTTCTTTTTCCATTATAGCAAGTTCTTCTTGATTCAACTCTTTGCTACAATATCCCAAACATTCATGAATGTGATAATAAAGACATAATTCTTTTGCTTTCCCCTCACACTTCTTTAAAGGATAAATTCGATTTAACAAATTGACGATTCTTCGTGCAGCATACGCATTGGGATAAGGACCAAACAATTTTTTATTTTCTCTTTTTTTCACATGCAAATAACGAGAAACTTTCACTCTTGGATATGGTTTAGAAATATACTCAATATAAGGATAACTTTTGTCATCTTTTAACAAAATATTATACTTTGGATTAAACTCTTTAATTAAATTAAGTTCTAAAACAAAAGCCTCTAACTCACTTCCAGCAACAATATAAGTAAAATCTGCAATTTCTGAAACCATTTTTTTTGTCTTACCAGTCTGCGTCCGATTAAAATAAGAAGAAAGTCTACGATGCAAATTTTTCGCTTTTCCGACATATATAATTGCTCCATCACTATTACGCATTTGATAACTTCCAGGCAAATGAGGAACCAAAGACAATTTATCTTTAAACATAAACTTTTCTCCTAACTAAACTTATTATACTATAATTTTTAGAAAAAATAAGATATAATAGTCCGAGGTGTTTTTATGGAATTTATTAGTACATACACATATGAAATAAAAAAATCAAAATTTATCGCTTATTTCTATGAAATCAACTCCCAAGAAGAAGCAACAAAAGTACTCAGTGACTTAAAAAAAGAACACAAAAAAGCACGACATATTCCTTATGCCTATAAAGTTAAAACGACTGCCAAAAAAAGCGATGACAAAGAACCAAATGGAACAGCAGGAACTCCTCTTTATAATCTACTAGAAAACAATCATTTAGAAAACTGCCTTATCGCAGTGGTAAGATATTTTGGTGGAATAAAACTTGGTGCTGGAGGACTATTACGTGCTTATGTAAATGCTGCCAACAATGCAATAAAGAGAAAGGAAGAAAAATAATGCCATTAGTAACAATCATTATTCCTGTATACAATACAGAAAAATATTTAAAAAAATGCTTGGACTCTGTAGTAAATCAATCGTATAAAAACATAGAAATTATTGCTATCAATGATGCGAGTACAGATCATTCATTACATATTTTAAAAAGTTATGCCTGTACACACAAAAATGTCAAAATATTAAATAATACTTGTAATCTTGGTACTGGTGCTTCTAGAAATAAAGGCTTAGATCAAGCTACTGGAGATTATATTTTCTTTTTAGATAGTGACGATGAGATAACATATAATGCAATAGAAAGATTAATAGAATTAAGTCTTACATACAATTCTCCCCTAGTTGAAGCAAGCAACAAAATTGTATTTAATCAAAATAATATAAAAATAGATAATAAGCCAGTGGCAATAAAGCAAATAGATATAGAAAAAAATAAAGAATATTTATTTAGCAAAAGCGGTTCTGCATGTAACAAACTTTATGCTCATTCATTAATCGAAAAAGAAAGATTTCCAAAAGGATTAATCTTTGAAGATGCAGCATTTATTTACCCAGTATTAACAAAAACAAAAAAACCATTTGTACTCAAGAGATACTATATTTCTATTACAGAAACAAAAATAGCACTCCTGTACAAAATAAAATTACCCCAAACGAAAAAATATTTGACATTTATTCTATCTGCGAATTAATAAAGAAAAGATGTGTGGAACTAGGAACATTCAACGCCTATAGTAATATTTTAGAAGAAATAATAAAATCAAAATATTTATACATTTTATTAGAAATAAATGGATGGGTACAATTAGGAATTAAAAATCATATGCTATTACTAAATCACTTAAAACAATATACAGAAGATATATGGGAATACGAAAGTTTATTTTCAACAAAGCTAGTAGAAAATAGATTAAAAAACAGTTCCATTTATCGTACACGAATTATGCTTTTAAAAAAGCATTTAAAATTAGCTCAAATGCTATATCCAACTATTTCCTATGAACCCCTAGAAGATGCCAAAAGAATCATTGCAAGATACAAAAAAGGTAACCAATAATAAACGGCTACCTTTTTTACATATTCTCTAAAATATTTCGAATTTCACTTTCATCTTTAAATCCAACCTCTTGGCGTTTTAGCTCTCCATCTTTATAAAATACAAGAGTTGGAATACTCATGACCCCAAACTCACGAGCAAGTTCTTGATGCTTATCCGTATTTACTTTAATAACATTTACATCTTCCATACGTTCCAAAACTGAACCCATCATTTTACAAGGCCCACACCAATCTGCATAAAAATCTACAACATAAACTCCATTTGCTACCAATTCCTTTAAATTTTCATTTGTTTCTAAATACTTAATCATTATTTATTCTCCTTTTCATATTTTTTTATAATGCCATCTGCATCTTTTATTTTCAATTTTCCTTTTTCTAACAATTGATTGGCATTCGAAACACTTAGTACATTATACTTCAGTAATATCTCCAACCCATCTTGATTTAACTTTTCCTTATCTTGTGAAGTTTGATAATTTTTATTTAAAGCAACCACTTCTTTCACACCACTATAAGTATCTTCCATAACATGACTCACAAAAGGTGTATGACTTAAAATAAAGTCCGCCATTTTGCTATCTGTAATCAAGCTACTATTTACATTGAATTGTGCCAAAACAAACAAAACAGCGAAAACAAACAAATACATTTCGAAAAAACCTAAAATCGCACCCAAAATCTTAGAAGGAATACCCAAAATAATCGTAAACTTAAGTAGCGTTTCAATAATTCCTGAAATTTTAATCACAATTCGAAGAATAGTAGACAAAAGCGCAAAAACTATCAAAAAAGCAATTCCCTCATAAATTAAAATATTAATTGCTGCAATCCCTACATTAAAAAAAGGAAAATACGTATATAAAAATACCGACAACGGATTTTTTAAAGTAAAAGACAAAACAAGTACAAGAATGGTTCCTACAAAAGAAACAACACTTTTTATAACGCCTTTCTTAAAACCAATTGCTGCCCCCATTAACAAAAACAACAGAATAATAGCATCTACAACATTCATTAAAAAACACTCTCCTAACTTATTCTAATTATAGTCGATTTCTTAAAAAAAAGAAAGAACTTCTTCAATAATTTCAATAGACTCTCTTTTATTATAATTATATCTAATAGACTTTATGCTTGTAATTTGTTAAAATAACCATGAGGTGAGAACTATGACCATAGTTTTTAAAGTAAGTGACAATGTACGAGAAAAAATGATTGAATATTACAAAGATACCAAAAGAGACAAAACACCTCCTTATGCCGTTTTCCAAGCGGACGAAGCAGACACAATCATAACACTTTATGAAAGTGGAAAAGCTATGTTTCAAGGAATTAGTGCTGATATTGATGCAAACATTTGGGTAGATATGGAAAAAAAATTAAACAATCGTACAATTGATATCAATGAAACAAAAAAAGAAAAAGAAAAATACAAAGAAGAATTAAATTACTTTTATAGTATGTCAACCATTGGTTCTGATGAAGTAGGAACAGGAGACTACTTTGGACCAATTATTGTCACCGCCGCTTTTGTGAGCAAAGAAAAAATTGACTTCATCAACGAACTTGGAGTAAAAGACTCCAAAAAACTAACCGATGAAAAAATACTAAAAATTGCTCCTTTATTAATTAAAGAAATACCCTATGTAACATTTACTTTAAACAACAAAGAATACAACACTTATCAAAATAAAGGATACAACATGAATAAAATCAAAGCGATATTGCATAACAAAGTATTATATAGTATAACGCATAAAGAAGAAAACTATCCTTATTCCAAAATTGTAATAGATCAATTTGTGTATCCTCGAAAATATTTTGAACACATTTTAGAAGCCAAAGAAAAAGTGACAGAAATTACTTTTACCACCAAAGCAGAAAGCAAATGCGCCAGTGTTGCAGCAGCAAGTGTAATTAGTAGATATATATTTTTAATGAAAATAGAGGAATTATCAAAAGAATTAGGAATAGAAATACCAAAAGGTGCAGGAGCAAATGTTGACAAAGTAGGAAAAGAAATCGTTACACAATTTGGTTTTAACAAATTAAATGATATTGCTAAACTAAATTTTAAAAATACAGAAAAAATAAAAGAAGCTTTAAGACAATCTTAGAACTTCTTTTTCTATGCAATTGTAAATAAAAAAGTTTTTAAAGCTAAAAAGCGATCAATCTTTCCACTTTTTATCTCATAATCTAACTTAGCCAGTTGCTTCAAATACATAGATAAATCATTCATATAATAAGAAGAACTAGACCGTAAACTTTTTTCTACTTGCCAATTCTGTAATCCCAAATGTTTAGAAATATTAGGAATAGGATATCCCATAGACCGTAGAGAAATAGCACTATACAAAATACGATATTCTCGAGCAAGCAACATAAGAAGTGTAATTGGCTCCACTTTTAAAACATACAAATCATCTAGTAAATGAACTGCTTTATTTATATCCTTAGCAATCACCGCCTCTACAAAGCGAAAATGATTATCTTCAATCGATTTAGAAACAATCTCTTTCACATCCTCCAAAGAAATCGTTTGTGGTTCATTATAATACAAAAATAACTTATTTGCTTCATTATAAATCAAATCATAATTATTTCCACATGCACTTACAAGATAAGAAAGCGTCTCTGTATTGATTTTATATTTCTTAGAAAAAAACAAATCTCGTACTTTACTCACCAAATCATTAGGTTTTAACCCTCCAACAGAAACAATTTTATTCTTCTCACCAAACATTTTCGTCACTTTTTTTCGAGAATCAATTTTATCATAAGTAGTAAAAATAAGAGTAGTTAAAGAATTAGGATGCTCCATATAATTTAAAAAAGATTCCATTTCCTCCTCATTCGTTTTTGCACTAGTAAAAAAAGATGCGTTTTTTACAATCAAAAATTTTTTTTCTAAAAACAAAGAATCATATCCCGCCTCTACAAGAACATCGTGCAAAGAAACATGGTACAAATCCATAGTCACAATATTTGTCTCCTCTTTTATAATCTTTGCAATTTCTTCTTCTATCAAACGAAAACTTTCTCCATAAATCAAATACATAAAAAGCCTCCCACCCTAACTGTATTATACTATAAAAAAGAAAGAAACTTAATAAATTTCTTTCCATCTATCTAAACACTAACGTAGTGTATTGTATTTTATGACAAAGTAGAAAAAATGTGATACTCTCCTTCTTTATTAATCCTTACCTCTATTGTTCCCTCAACTTGTGTATTCCAAATCTTTACATAGAAACTTTCTAAATGATGTATTGTTTCCTTTGCTGGATGACCATACAAATTCTTTCTTCCTGCTGAAACAATAGCATAGTTTGGCTTCACAGCCTCTAAAAATCCCAAAGAAGTACTAGACTTAGAACCATGATGCCCTACTTTTAAAAAAGTGCTAGATAAAGAAGAAACAGACAATAACTCCTTCTCTACTTTGATAGAAGCATCTCCCATCATTAAAAAACAAGTACGACTTACACACCACCGACTCACCAAACTATTATCATTTTCATTCGAATAAATTTTTGTAAAATAAAAAGTAGTAGAAAAAAAAGCAGAAGAATAATTTTTAACAATAGGATACAATTGCTTCAAACGTTTTTCATAATCATTTTCTTCTCCTAAATTAAGCATAAGTCTTTGAACAGGAATATTCTCTCCAATCTCCTCTGCATACCCTAAATGGTCCAAATCTCCATGCGTGATAAGTAATAAAGATAATTTTCGTACACGAATGCTTTTTAAAAATAAAACTATATTTTGAGCGAGAGAAAACTCTTTCTTTCGAAGTTGAAATTCTTCTTTTTTTCCATAAGAAACAGCCCCTCCAGTATCAATCAAAATAGCCTCTTTTCCTCTAGGAGCTACAAGCAAAGTAGCATCCCCTTGACCAACATCCAAAAAATAGACATGATAATAAGAATCAAAAAAATTTTTATGATAGCAAAAGAAAAGGAACAAAAACAAAAAGAAAAAACATTTTTTTTGCTTACAGCCAAAACCAACCAAAAGAAAAAAATAACACAAGCCCACCTCCAACAAATTGATTTTTCCAAATACAAATGGAATCGAAAAGAGAAAACCAATACGATTTATAGCTTCCACTATCCAAACAAAGAATTGGAAAATGGGTAAAAGAAATGGAAAAAGAAAAGTAAGTAAAGAAAGAGGAAACACAAATACACTAATGAAAGGAACTAACAAAATATTATTAATCACTGAAAACAAATTAACTTCATAATTTATAAACAAAGTAATTGGCAATCCAAAGAAAAAAGTAACCAAACTGACCGAGACGATTTTTTTTATTTTTCCTTCTTTATTAAGAAAATCATGACAATAAAGTAAAGAAAATGTTACAACAAAAGTATACCAAAAACCTACATTATAAATAGAAAATGGTTCCCATAAAAGCAACAAAAAAGCAGTAAAAAAAAGGACTTTTATACTAGAAAGGGACAATTTCCATTTTTTGTTACAATCCATCAAAAATAAAAACAAAATAGCCCGTACAAAAGAAATAGAACAACCCGTCAAAAACAGATAAAACACCAAGCACAAATAAATCCATACTTTCTTTTTTTTACATTTAGAAAACAACTTAGACAGTACCAAATAAATCAAAGACAAATGCATACCTGATAAAGCAAACAAATGACTCACTCCATTGCTAACAATAGTTTGATAAACCTCTGCATCCATAAATGTCTTATCTCCTAAAACAAAAGCGGCTACGTAAGGATGATTGCCAACTTTTTTTAAACGCATAACAAATTGATTTTTTATGAAAGAAAAAAAATCAATTGGAGTATCTAAAATCTCTATTTGAGTAACAGAAAAAGAAAAATAAATTCTATTATGATATAAATAACTCTTATAATCAAAAGTATTTGGTATAGTTGCAGGTAAAACTTCTTTTTTCTCACCTTTAAGTCTTACATGTAATCCAATTTTCAAATGTTCTTCTAAATACTCTTTTTCCTCTTTTGTCTTAATATAATAAGTAGCAAGTAGTTTTTCTTTGTCCACTAACTCCATCAAAAGTTTATCTCCATCAATAGAAAAAGAAACAAGCTTAGCCTCTAAACATTTAGTGGTAGCATCTATTTTTGTATCATAACGAACGATAGTAGTAAAGAAAAAAACATAACAACTTAACAATAGAAAAAGAACAACAAAAAATAGTTTAGATTGAAATAAAATCTTTAATTTTTTCGTAAACAGATTCTCCTATTCCTGATACATTCAATAATTCTATAATATCAGTAAAAGGTTTTTGATTTCTATATTCTATAATAGCAAGTGCTTTTGACTCTCCAATTCCATTCAATGTCATCAATTCCTCTTTAGAAGCTGTATTCAAAGATACTTTTTTATTTGGGATAACACTATTATTAGTTCCACTTCCTAAAGCAGAAGAAGTAGTTTGTGTTGTAGTATTTGTTTTAGAAAGACTCTTTTTTAGCTCTGTTTTAGAAAGTACAACAATCATATCCTCATTGTGCAATCCTTTACTCAAATTAATATTTTCTGTTGTTCCACCGCTCTTAAGACCACCAGCCAAAGAAAGTAAATCATTAACAATCGTTCCCTCCTCTACTTCATATACTCCTGGTTTTTTCACATATCCTTTAATATCGACTTTAATCATAGTTTTCTCTTCATCTGGAGCAAATGTACTCTCTGGTAGTTCTGGGCATTCTTCACAAATCAAAGGTTCTTCTTTTTCTTGAAAAAACAAAAAATAACCGAAAGTCCCTATATTCGTAAGCAACAAAATTCCAATCAAAAGAATAGAAACAAAAGAGCAAGACAAGTATTGTTTTAAAAATTCCATATTTTTCACCTCCACTCTATATATACAAGGCGAATTAGGAATTTCCTTTTTTATTAATTTTTTAATTAAAAAAAATCTTTAAACAAAGACTTTTCTAAGCTAATTGTGCCATCTCTCTTTTAATCTTCAAATTTTTATTTTCAATTGCTACATTTTGTACAACGAACAAAAGCATAAGCAAATTAATCGTAAAACTTCCTCCATAACTTAAGAAAGGCAAAGGAACACCCGTTAATGGAATCAGCGCCAAGACACCCATCAAATTAACCAAAAGATGCAAAAGAAACAATAAAAAGGTTCCATAGCACAAAATCATATTTCGTACATTTCCTTTCGCTTCTTTTCCAATTTTCAAAATCCGATACAAAATAAACAAATAACCAAGCAACACAAAAATTCCTGCCACTGCTCCAAGTTCCTCTACCAAAATAGGAAAAACAAAATCAGTATGAGCCTCTGGTAAATACAAATATTTTTGTGTAGAATTTCCAAGCCCTCTTCCAAAAAGACCACCATTATGAATAGCAATAAAGCCATTGCAAACCTGATACCCTGTATCTTCTGTATACCTAGAACATGGATTTTGAAACTGCAAACGTTGTAATTGTTTCGAACTCAAAAGATCTGCTCCACCATACAAAACAGCGATACCAAGAAGAATGATCCCAATACCAAACACTTTAAAAAGTAACAATTGATTTTGCTTCCCAAGGGGAACCACTAAAAATAACAACACAGCGATACCAGCAATAATCAAAGCTCCACCCAAATCAGGCTGCATAGCAACAAGAACAAAAATAACACCTGCAATAGCAAGAGGAATCAAATTATAATAAAGACTCTTATTTTTCTTTAAACTTCGACTATAAAAAACAGCCATATACAATATAAGAACAGATTTTGTAAACTCGGCAGGTTGCAAATTAAAAAAACCCAAATCATACCAACTTTGTGCATTATTAGAAATCATCCCATAAAAGAAAAGACCTACCAAAGCAGCTAAAACCCCTACAAGGAAAAAAGGAACCAAATATTTATATTTAGAAGTAGGAATACGCAACACAATTGTAAAACCCACCAAAAAAGAAGTCACAACAAACAAAAATTGGCGAATAAAAAAGTAATAGGAAGACACATGAAAGCGAAGCACTGCAGCAACTGAAGAAGCACTAAGAATAATCACTAAGCCTAATATAGAATACAAAACCATCATAAAAAGAAGAGGCAAATCCATTTTAAAAAAAAGCTTTCTCATACTATTCTCCTACTCTATTTTAATCATACCATAAAAAGAACCAAAGAAAAAATTTTTTTAAATCTAGGTATTTTAAAGTAGCAAATTTTTGTCAAACGAGTACACTATACTAGATACATAAAGGAGGTATAATATATGTATTATTACGGAAATAACGGCTATTACAATGCAGGTTATGGTGGCGGATACGCTTCTCCTTGTTGCCCTCAAACCAGTTATGCTGGATACACTTCTGGTTATGGTATAGGTGGAGCAATATGGATTGTCCTATTTATCCTTCTTATCATCATCATCGGTGCTGGATGGAACTGGGGCAACAACAATTACAACAACTAGGAAGTTTAAGGCTTCCTTTTTTTTGAATTTTATGATACATTAAATGTCGAAAGAAAGGGATTTCAAGTGAATTTACCTGACATAACCATTTTAGATGAAAAAGAAAAAATACTAAGAAAAAAAAGTGAAGAAGTACAATTTCCTCTATCAAATGAAGACAAAAAAAAGATAGAAGACATGATTACTTATTTAAAAATGAGTCAAATTGACGAATATCGAGAAAAATATGATTTAAGAGCAGGAATGGGCCTATCTTATATTCAAATAGGAATCCCAAAACGTATTTTTGTTGTAGTTGACGAAACAGAACCTGGAAGATTTCAAAGTTATACCATAATCAATCCAGAAATTGTAAGCAAAAGTGAAGAACTGATTTACGTCGGTGAAGGAGAAGGATGCTTGAGTATCAATAGAGAAACCGAAGGCATTGTCCCAAGAAATGCCAGAATGACTATTAGTGCTTATGATACAGAAGGAAATCCATTCACCATTCGTGTAAGGGAAGATTTATCCGTTGCCTTTCAACACGAAATCGATCATTTAAACGGCATTCTCTTTACAGATAAAATTGATCCTAAAAATCCTTACAAAAACGCAAATAAAATGCGAGAAATTTAACGTTTCTCGCTTTTTAGTATAAATAAAAGTTTTTTCTATAACCAAAAATTACAAAGTATAATCATCATAATCCAATTCATATTTATAATCCATTAAATGTAACAATTCTTCTAACATATAAATTCTTTCGTTTACATCATTGGTATAAATAGCCGTTTCTATTTGCATATGAAAACGATTTATATCTTCGCCACATAATTTTGGATAATATTCTTTCAATTTATATAACATCCAATAATAGGCAAATGTAGCATCTTTAGAATTTTTTAACAATAAATCTTCTGTCTTACAAACTTGCCAATTCAAATAAGAAAGCTCTCTCATATTTCTATTACTTTTAAAATTTATAAGCCTAGAATAATGCTCTTTTTTTCTATAAAATGAATATTGTTTTTTCCAATCAAATCCAATGAATTCAAATAACTTTTTCAAATTTTCTTCCATATCTCCAACAAAAGTTAAAGCATCTAAAAAAGCCTGACGAAAATCACAAGGCGCAACCTCTAACCGATAATGGTCTGTAGCAGAAGATATATTTGTATACAAACGATATACTTTCAAAATTTCCACATAAGAATATTGATGTATATAATGATACGCTAGGAAAACCCAATCTAAAAGTTTGGAGTAATAAAATTTTTTTTCATTTCCAACAGCATTTTTATAATCCTCAAAATTAAAATATATTTCTTCAATCGCCACCTCAGGAAGTTCTTCCTTCGGTTTTACATGATTTGCTTTTAAAAGTTGAATTTCCGCTTTGAAGAGATCTACAATTCTAAGAGTATCTTTTTTCACAATTCCTGTTTCAAATACCGCTTCTAAATAAGCATTACAATCCCAAAATCTATTTTTAATCTCATCTGATAAGGTATTATAAGGAAATATCCTAGTTTGGGTAGGTACCCCATCAATAATTTGTTCTTTCTCCACTTTTTTATTAATTTTAGAAACAATAAAGACATCCAAATCGCTATTTTCATTATTTTGCCCAGTCACTCGACTACCATATACAATTACAACTAGATTATTTTCATCTTCTAAAACACCAGTTTCTTCACAATACCTAGCAAATAATTCCTCATCAAACATAAAAAATCCCCCTTAATTAGAGGATATTCTACCATTATTTCTACATATTTTCAAGTTTCACACTAACAATCTTACTAACGCCAGATTCTTGCATCGTAATCCCATACAACGTATCTGCATATTCCATCGTTCTTTTCTTATGGGTAATCAAAATAAATTGACTATTCTCTTTTTTCTCCTGTAAATATTTTCCAAAAGCATCGACATTCGCTTCATCCAAAGCTGCCTCTACCTCATCCAAAATACAAAAAGGGACAGTCTTCACATTCAAAACCGCAAACAGTAAAGAAATGGCCGTTAACGTTTTCTCCCCACCACTTAAAAGCCCAATAGAATTCAATTTTTTTCCTGGTGGTTCAGCAACAATTTCAATTCCAGTCTCTAAAATATTATCAGGATCAGTAAGTTTAAGCATACCATTACCACCCTTAAAAAGCTGTTTAAACACATTTTTAAACTCGTCACTAATAAGAGCAAACGTTTTACTAAACTTCTCTACCATAATACTATCCATTTCCTCAATAATTGTTAACAGATTACTACTTGCAACTTCTAAATCCTCCATTTGATGTGTTAAAAATTCATAACGAGTACTCACCCGTTCATACTCTTCAATTGCAAAAACATTTACTTCCCCCAATTGATGAATTTCATTTTTTAAACTTGTCACTTTTGCTTTAGCAACATCGCTCTCCATCTCCAAAACATAAGACATTTTTGCTTGTTCATAGGTCAAACTATAATTTTCATTTAAAGAAAGCAACAAATTATCAAGACGAATATCCATTTTTCCTAAAGCAATCTCTTTATTTTTTAACTCATTCTGTAAACGATTAAATTGACTATTCTTTTCTCGATATTTCTTCTCTAATTCATCAATTTCACTAACCAAAGCACTCTTATCTTCCTTCAATTGGTTTAAATTTTCCTCCATGATATTTTTTTGCGTCTCTACTTCGTTCACTTCATCCATTAAAGCCAACAGTTTCTCATCAACATGTCCTTCCTTCAATGCAACCGAACCATCAAGTTCTTTAGAAAGTTCCATTTGTTTTTGTTTTTTCGTTTCTAAAAGAGTAGTTCTTTCTCTTATACTTTCTTCCAATTGAATCACTTTCCGGTTCAAAGTTTCTTCTCTCTCTTGCATACTCTCTAAATCTTTTTCGAAAGTACTCATTTCTTCTTGTAATTTTTTATTTTCCTCTTCTTTATTTTCTATTTCCTTTCGCGTAGAATCTAAAACCAATTTATCCTTTAAAACACTCGTATCATTTTTTAATGTTCCACCCGTTAGCGAACCTCCTGCATGAAGAATTTCTCCATCCAAACTAACGATTCGATATTTATACTCCAAAAGCTTTCCTAATGAATTCAAAACATCGATATTAGAAACAACAAGTACATTTCCTAATTGATTTTCTATGATTTCCTTATATTTTTCTTCATAAGTAACAAGTTGAGAAGCCACTCCAACAAAACCAGGAACTTTTTTAGATTTTGAAATCACTTCCGTAGATAAACTTCTTCCCTTGATTACAGAAAGCGGAAAGAAAGTTGCTCTTCCTAATTTGTTCTCTTTTAAAAACGCAATTGCATCTTTAGCAGCAGATTCATTCTCTACAACAACAAAATGAACACTTGCTCCTAAAGCAACATCCAAAGCTGTCACATACTCATCAGGAATAGTAAGAAGTTTCCCAATCGTATTATGAATTCCTTTCAAACGAACATGATTTAAAACATTTTTAACAGCCATAGGCATTTTAGTATCATTTGCAATATGACTTTCCAAAATATCTCGTTTACTCTTTAATTCATACAAATCACGTAAATTGGTTTGCAACTTCGTATGCAAAGAATTTCGTTTCAATTTAGAAAAACTATTTTTCTCATCCACCTCACGAAGCTCATGAATCACGCTCTTTAAAGTTTCATTCAAATGTTGAACTTCATTTTCTAGCACACTAATTGCTTGATCAAAAGATAAAATTTCCTCTTTTAAAGCAACAATATTATTAGAAACTTCTGCTCTATCTCCTGCATACTTTTTCCGCTCCGAATACATCATTTTTTCATTCTGTAAATTAACAAATTGACTTGTAACCTGAATTAATTTCTGATTTGCCTCACTAATGGCATCTTCCAAACGAACATTTTTTAATTTCAACATTTCTAAAGACGAAGCATCGTCCGAAGAAGAAGTATCCTCATCCAATATCTGTTTATTCAAAAGTTCTATTTCTTTATTTAACTTCGTATATTCCTCATTAATTGTAGCAACCTCATTCGTAATGGTAGCAATTTCAATCTGTTTAAGTTCCTCTTTCCACTCCAAATACTTTTTGGCATTTTCACTTTGTTCTTTTAAAGGCTCCAGAGTAGTCGTTAATTCATCCACAATCAAACGAACTTTTTCCATATTCTCTTTTGTTTTCTCTAATTTTTTCAAACTTTCTTCTTTACGTTTTTTATACTTTAAAACACCTGCTGCTTCTTCAAAAATCACACGACGTTCTTGAGGTTTACTAGTAACAACACTTTCAATACTTCCTTGGCTAATAATATTAAAAGAATCAAGACCTGCTCCTGTATCCAAAAACAAATCGGTAATATCCTTAAGTCTTACTCTAGAGCCATTAATAAAATATTCACTCTCTCCAGTATGATACAACACACGTTTTACTTCAACTTCCGTAAACTCACTCTTCAAATAATGATCACTATTTGAAAACTCCAAAGCAACTTCTGCCCGAGTAGCTCCTTTTCTTGACTTAGAACCAGCAAAAATAACATCTATCATCGCATTGGTGCCTCGTAAAGATTTCACGGATTGTTCCCCTAACACCCAACGAACAGCATCAACAATATTCGATTTTCCACTACCATTCGGCCCAACAACACATGTAATATTATTATCAAGTGCAATCGTCGTTTTATCAGCAAATGACTTAAAACCATTCGCACGTATACATTTCAAATACATAGAAACACATCCCTTTATTGACTTCTTTTTTGGTAAGCATCCTTAGCAGCATTTTGTTCTGCTTCCTTTTTGCTTCCTCCAACACCTCTACCATACAAAAGTCCATCAATACGAACCTCTACAGTAAAAATCCGTTTATGAGCTGGACCTTCTTCATGAACTAAAAGATACTCCAAACATTTCTTATCTGTTTGCACAAGCTCTTGCAAACGTGATTTATAATCATAAATAAATTGCACATGATTTTCTACATAAGGAACCATGCAATCCAAAATAAATCGTTTCACAACCTCTAACCCTTTTTCCAAATAAATAACAGCGAGGATACTTTCATAAACATCTGCAATAATAGTATGATTAATATCTTTTTCCTGTCCATGACCAACACGAATATAATTAGAAAGTTCTAAATCCTCTGCATACTTAGCAAGAGCTTCCTCACAAACATAACTAGCTCGAACCTTACTCATTTCGCCTTCACTATAAGAAGTATGCAAATAAAAATATTCACTGGTTACAAGTTCCAGCACAGCATCTCCTAAAAATTCCAAACGTTCATAATTTTTCGTTCCATGTTCATTAGAATAAGAGCTATGCGTCAAAGCTATTTCTAAAAGTTGCTCGTTTTCTATCACTATCCCCAAGTCTTTCAATTTTGATTTCATATTGTCTGCCTCCAAGTTTTTCTTAACCATTATACCATGATTTTCAAAAAATAACATTTCCTTTTCTCTCATTAAAGAAAAGCATTACAAAGAAAATAAAAAATGTCCATCATTTACAACTCCTATATAGAGACTCCCTGTATTGTGTTTATACGAAAAATCAATACGAATGGTATAAACCCCCACTTCTTGAATAAAAGAAGTAATATCAGACATAAACTCTCCTTCATAAACAAGGGAAAAATCTTCTATTTTTTGATTTTTCCAAGAATTTTCACCAACCAAGTAATCTCGTGATAAAGAATCAAATCCTAAGATATACTTTCCATCAGAATCATAAGCATACTTTAAAATCGTCATGTTAGAATAAGTTACATCATCTCTTTTATACTTATTTTCATTTTCAAAAGCCCTTACATCACAAGAAACCTTTATTTTTCGTTTTCCGGAGGGTACAAAACAGCTATAAGCCTGAATTTCCAACAGATAAGGAACCTCTTCTAAAGGAAGAGAGGATGCAGATTGAAAAAAAGAAAAAGAACCAGTTTCTCCGTTATTAAAAGAAAGGAAACCGAACAGCAAAGAAGTCGAATCTAGCTTTTCCAAAACATATAAAGATTGATGATTCAAACGAACGTCATAAAATCGTAAATACTTAGGAAAAGCATTAGCTAAAAAACGATTCATAAAAGGAAATCTACCTACTATAAAAATTAAAAAAACTAAAAATATTCCTAATACAATTTTTTTTCGTACTATTCGTTTTTTTCTTTTTAAATCCTCTAAAGACGATTGATGATAAAGAAATAAAGCTTGCCTTTGTTCCTCCTCGCTTCCCATACCTCACCTACTTTATAACAATATAGCATATTTTCTTTCAAAAGAAAAATTTTACTTTGTAAAAATTGTGTAGTAAAATGAATATGGTGAAACCTATATGAAAAAAGGAATTATTTTCATCATTCATTGTTATCAAATCATACCATTTGCATCACACAATCTTTGTAGATTTACACCCACTTGCAGCGAATATATGATAGAAGCAATCGAAAAATTTGGAATAAAAAAAGGAATAAAATTGGGACTCAAAAGAATAAAAAGATGTCGTCCAAAAGGCGATTTTGGATACGACCCTGTCCCAGACAAAGGAGATTAGTATGAAAAAAATCAAAAAATTACTTCTATGTTGTTCTATTTTACTATTAGCAACAGCTTGCAGTGGAGAAAAAAGTACTGGACTGAATGTAAGAACCACCATTTATCCTATTAGTTTTATAACAGAACAACTCTATACAAATGGAAATACAACAAGTATTTATCCAAATGAAGCAGAAATTGAAAATTACAATTTAACAGAAAAGCAAATCAAAGAGCACAGTCGTTCCAATTTATTTATATACAATGGACTAAATGAACGAGAACAAAACATTGCAAAATCTTTTATCAATAGCAATCGAAAATTACAAATCATCGACGTTGCCTATGGTTTAAAAATAGAAAATGGACTAGAAGAACTTTGGTTATCCCCAAACTACTTCTTAATGCTTACAACAACCATTAAAAACAACTTAACAAATATGATTTCTAACAAGTACACCACCGAAGAAATAGAGAAAAAATACAAAGAGTTAGCTGAAACACTTTCTCTAATGGACGCGGACTTAAGAAGTATTGCTAAAAGTGCAAATGAAAAAGGAAAAGGTACAATTATTGCCTCTTCCAAAATGTTCAAATATCTAAATAACTATGGTTTTAATGTTGTTTCTTTAGAGGAAAGCAACGCAAATACAATAAAAAATAATTTTCAAAACAAAACATATACAACAATCTTTATGAAAAATACAGAAGAAAAAACAGATTTGATTGCTTCCTTAGAAAAAGAATATGGTGCTAAAATTATAAAAGTAAATACCATGACTACATTAACAACAGAAGAAAAAAACAACAATGAAACCTATTTAACTATAATGAACACATACATAGAGAACATAAAGAATGCTACATTAGGATAGTTGGTTACACAACTATTCTTTTTTAGTACAAAATAACACAAAAATAACCATTGACGAATAAAGAAATATATTATAAAATGAAAACGTAAGTCAAATTGGAGCAGTACTCAAGAGGCTGAAGAGGTGCCCCTGCTAAGGGTATAGGTCGGGTAACTGGCGCGAGAGTTCAAATCTCTCCTGCTCCGCCATTAAGTTTAAAACATTGATTTATTAATGTTTTAATATAGAAAATAATTTTTTAAAATTGCTTGCTAGGGTAATCAAAAAATTATTTCTTAGCGAATTGAGTGTGTTACACACTCTTTTTTCTTGCGTTAAATCTGTATGCGTATAAATATTCAAAGTAGTAGATACTTTATTGTGTCCTAAACGTCTCGAAACCTCATTAATCATAATTCCATTTTGCAATAATAATGTTGCATGACTATGCCTAAATTGATGTAACGTTATTGGACGTATACAGGCTTTTTCGCAAGCTTTTCGCTTATATCTATTAATGGTACTAGGAGACAACGGCTTGATTCCACCAAATATAAAATAATCGTCATTGCACCCAACATACATTTTTTTTAATTCCAATAAATCTCTTTTCAAAAATTTATCAATCTTTATTTCTCTTACACTTGATTTATTTTTAGGTGTATCTAAATTTCTTCCACCTTTTGTAGTCAAATTTTTAGTTACAGAAATATAATCGCCGTGTATATCATTAAATTTTAATGCCATTGCTTCTCCTGGTCTTGTACCAGTGAAAAACATGAGATTAAAGAATTGCTTATAAATTTCATTATCAAAACATTTTATAAATTGATTAAATTCTTTTAAATTATAAAAATCATGTTTTACTTCTTCTTCCCCTTTTCTAAAGTTTTCTACTCTATCAAATGGGTTCTCTTTTAAATTATAATAAGTACAACAAAATTTCATAAAAGAATTAAAGTTTATATACAATTTACTTGTATAACTATACTTAAGATTCAAATTATAAATTTCATTTTGCCACTTTATTATATCTTTTGACGTTATATCTTCGATATTATAATTTTTAAAGTATGGCAATATTTTTGAATTAAAGTTGCTTGTTAGGGCAATAAAGCCTTGTTTTTTATGCCGCTTTTGAGCATATATTTTGTACTCTTCGTATATTTCCTCGAAAAGCATTCTTCCTCACCTCAGTGGGGTATTATAACGATTTTTCGGTATATGTCAAATAATCACCCACCTTTGTTGTCTAGATTGTATCATATTTCGTCCCGACTTGTATAGTAATCCGGATTAGAATGTTTCCAACCATACAACTCGCCACTCATTTTTCCATTGTGTTCATTGGCTAAGTCTTTAATAATGGAATAATTTCTTCGAAATGCGTCCCACATATTATGTTTTTGAGCATATTTCGAAAGAACACTTATTTTTATAAAATCTGGAAAGTTTTCGATAAACTCTTGAATCGTGATAACTTTTTCTACTTCTAAGACATCTTTAGTCACTAATTCTAAAAATCTTCTTAACAATTTATCATTATTGCTCAGTACTAATTCTTTGTTGTATTGATATTTGTTATCGTTTCCGTAATGAATCAAATATTTTAAACAACCATTTAAACTTTTTTTAACCATTTCTATCATATTTTCTTCTACAAATATTCGTTTTGCTAAAGCGGATATTGTACAAGCATTTTTTAATTTCAATACAATATGATAATGTGGCTTCTTTAGTTCTCCTGTATCCTCGTTTACATCTTGACCGTGTCTTATCCATATTGCGTCTTTTTCTTCTTGTATCGCTTTCATTTGGTCTTTAAAATTTTTATCATCTTCATAAATAACTAAATTAAAATTGTAATATCTTTTTTTATCCATTTTCTTTACTCCCGAACTATTTTTTCAAAAATTAATTGTTTTGGCAATAAGTTAAAACA
>CANSRH010000006.1 GCA_947649365.1 uncultured Mycoplasmatota bacterium
TTATTATAACCCCCCCCCGAATGTTGTCAACAAAAATTAAACGTTATCATAATGTTAGTCAATAGATAAGCAAAAAAATAATAACTTTTAAAAAAGTCATTATTCTTATATTACTCACATTTAAAATTTTTAACCAGTTAAAAAATTTTCAAACAAATTATTTTTCAGCATCAATTCTTTGAAATAAGATTTCTGGTTCATTCAAATCGTATACAGCATCTTCATTAAATTGAAATTCTTGATTCGTAGAATGAATTTGTTTCAATATCTTTTCACTTGTTTCTGGTAAAAAAGGACTTAAAAACACTGCACATATACGAATACTTTCAATCAAATTATAAAGAACTGTTTCTAATCTTTCTTTTTTACTTTCTTCTTTTGCTAAACTCCATGGTGTAGTCTCATCAATGTATTTATTACTACGACGCAACACATCAAAAATTTCATCCAATGCCCCACCAATTTCCAAACGATTCATGCGAGCATCTACTTTTTCTTCCAATCCATTCACCATAGAAAGAAGTTCACCATCAACTTCTTCTATCACCTTTTTATTTTCTAAGTGACTTGCAAAATACTTCTTGGCCATCGCAATAGTTCGGTTCACCAAATTCCCTAAAATATTTACTAAATCCCCATTCGTCCTTTCAATAAGGAGTTCTTTTGTAAACACACCATCAGAAGCAAAAGGAATTTCATGCAAAACATAATAACGAACTTCATCCACGCCATACTCATGAACTAAATCATCTGCATAAACAACATTTCCTTTGGACTTACTCATTTTACCATCACTCATAATTAACCAAGGATGTCCAAAAACTTGTTTTGGCAAAGGCAAATCCAAACTCATCAAAAAACAAGGCCAATAAATCGTATGAAAACGAATAATATCTTTTCCAATCAAATGCAAATCCGCAGGCCACCATTTCAAAAACTCTTCCTTACATCCATCTGTGTCATAACCGATATTGGTTATATAATTTGTTAAAGCATCTAGCCATACATACACCACATGTTTTGGATTTTCTAAAACAGGAATTCCCCAATCAAACGAAGTTCTAGAGACACACAAATCTTGTAATCCTGGTTTCAAAAAATTATGAATCATTTCATTTTTTCGAGACTCAGGTTGTATAAACTCCGGATGAGTTTCAATATATTCTATCAATTGATTTTGATACTTACTTAATTTAAAAAAGTAAGCTTCTTCCGTTTTTAGTTCCACAACTCTCCCACAA
This sequence comes from uncultured Mycoplasmatota bacterium, assembly GCA_947649365.1. Lineage (GTDB taxonomy): Bacteria > Bacillota_I > Bacilli_A > RF39 > UBA660 > MGBC108787. The sequence continues at coordinate 1,242 of CANSRH010000006.1, forward strand.
TCAGGACAATTTCCATCAACAAGTTGTGACTCCGTCCAGAAAGACTCACATGGCGTACAATAAAGACCTTTGTATTCTCCTAAATAAATATCTCCTTTATTTAACATTTTCGTAAATATTTTCTGCACAATTTCTTCATGATGCGTATCCGTTGTTCTAACAAACTTATCATAACTTGTATTCATAACATCCCAGATAGTTTTTATTTCACTCGCAACACCATCAACATATTCTTTTGGAGTCACTCCTGCTTCTTTTGCCTTCAACTCAATTTTTTCTCCATGTTCATCCGTACCCGTTTGAAAATAAACATCAAATCCTTTTAATCTCTTATAACGAGCAATTGCATCCGCTAAAACAATCTCATAAGTATTTCCAATATGAGGTTTTCCTGACGTATAAGCAATTGCTGTTGTAATATAATATTTTTCTTTCATTTAAAAAACCTTCTTTCTTAATATCCACCATCTATTTTAATAATTTCATTCGTAACAAATGTATTCTCTTCACTACCTAAATAATAAACCAAACTTGCTATCTCTTCTGGTTCAGCAAACCGTTTTAAATAAATTTTAGAAATTTCTTCTTCCACCAAAGCACTGGGCAAATCTTTATTCATATCTGTATTGATCCATCCAGGTGCTACTGCATTTACTAATACTTTTGGAGCATACTCGATTGCAAAATTTTGAGTCAAAGAATTAATTGCTGCTTTTGAGGCATCGTAATCAATACTAGTAGGAAAATTACAATCCATTCCATTTGTACTAGAAATATTCACAATACGAGTCATAAATTCTTGATTTTTCATAAAAATCCCAAAATACTTACACATCAAATACGTTCCAGTAACATTATTATGCATCGTTTCTTCAAATAGACTTGTAGGTCGTTCAGCCATTTCCATATCATAAACAATCCCTGCATTATTAACAAGTACATCAAGTCGACCAAACGTATTTTTAACTTCTTGAAGCATTCGCGTTACATCACTCTCGTTTGCAATATCCCCCATACAAATAAGACATTTGATTGTTTTATTCACCTCTAGTTCCTTTTTTATCGTTAAAAATTCCTCAAAATGACTTCTTCCGTTCAATACAAGGTTATACCCCCCCTCAGCAAATTTTTTAGCAATGGCAAGACCTAAACCTCTTCTTGCACCTGTTATCATAACTACTTGATTCATAAAATCTCCTCCTAAACAAAAAAAATCATAAATTAAGGGCGAGCAACAATACCCGCGGTACCACCTTAATTCATGACTTTTATCATGCACTTAAATTCGTAACGAGAATGAACCGATTTAACTCCAGAACCATGTTCTTAATTTTTCCTTTATTTGCTCCCACCAACACAAACTCTCTTTAAAATTCCAAATCAATACTCTTTCCTTCTTCATTAATTACCAGTAGTGTAACATAGAAATTTTTTAGTTTCAAGCAATATCCACTTTACCAACAATAATAGAAGCAATCAATTTCAAAAGTGATAAATTTTCTTCTTTAAGTGGAGAATCTTGATAAAGAAGAAGAAGACCCAAACAATCAGTAGAAGAAATAATAGGAAAAATAAAATAATAACCTTTTTTTTCTATTCCATTAAACATGTACGACTGCAAACTATTTTTATTAATACTCTCTCGATTTTGAATCAACGAAAGAAGCTGTTTATCCAAAGGAGAATCCATTGCTTCCTTAAAAAAATTAGCATAAATGACTTTATCACGATCCGTCACCAGCAAATTACAATCATAAGCATTAACGACTTTATCACAAATCGAATCAATGCATTCCTTAAAATCTTTCATCTTAGAAAACTTTTTTAAAACAATTTTATCTTCCTCCACAAATATCTCTAAACTTTCCCCATCACGAATTCCCAAATTACGACGAATTTCTTTCGGTAAAACAATTCTTCCCAGCTCATCAATTCTTCGAATAACTCCTGTTGACTTCAAAAGATAATCACTCCTTACACCTACTAGTTTGAGTTACATAAAGAAAAATTATACAAAAGAAAACAAAAAACAAGAAAAAAGAAGCTTCTTTAAAGAAACTTCAAAAAATATAGCAGAAAAGAAAAATTTAACTCTCTTCTACATCTGACAAAATGAGTTGTAACAAAGGAACAAACGAATACAAAAAATGTTTTTTTTCTCTTCCAAGTAATAAAGAAATTAATATTCGTTTATTCAAATATTTCAAAGAAAATGCCGGATTAATATTATACGCTTCTAAAAACAACTTATCTCCCTTTATTTTAGAAGAAATTTCTATAGGCAATTCTATTTCTACCATACGTTCTGTTTGTTTCACATGAGAAATATCCAATCGTTTCGCTAGCTTTTCAAACCATTCCTCATACATGTAAATTTCCATTTCTTCTGTAATTTTTCCAAAGCGGTCTTCTAAAACACCACGAATTCGTTCCAAAGAAGGCTGATCTTCAATTTCATTAATCAATTGATGAATTTCAATCTTAACATCCTCATCTGTTACATAACTATCACTAATATGTGTACTAACATTAACCAAAGATTTTACATCCGTCTCCTCGTCTTCCACAATTTCTCCTTGTAAACGTTTCATTTCCTCTTCAATCATTTTCATATAAAGTGTAATACCAACGGACTCCACAAAACCTGCTTGTTCACTTCCCAAAATATCCCCTGCTCCACGTAAAGACAAATCACGCATTGCAATACGATACCCACTTCCAAGTTCCGTAAAATCTTTTATCGCCTGCAAACGTTTTACTGCAATATCGTTCAAAACTTTTCGTTTATCATATAACAAATAAGCATAAGCCATTCGATCACTTCGACCCACACGTCCACGTAATTGATAAAGTTGACTCAGTCCAAAATGGTCAGCATCATAAATAATCAAAGTATTTGCATTTGGAATATCAATACCAGTTTCAATTATAGTTGTACAAACCAAAATATCAAAAGAATAAGAAACAAAAGATTCCATAATGGCATCCAATTCTTTTTTCGTCATCTGTCCATGAGCAAAACGAATACGAGCTTCTGGAACAAGTCGTGCTAGTTGCTGACTAAACTCTTCAATCGAAGCCACCTTATTGTACAAAATAAAAATTTGACCTTTTCGAGATAATTCCTTATAAATAGCATCTTTCACAATCAAATCATTCTCACTTACTACATACGTCTGCACAGGATAACGATTAACTGGAGCAGTATCAATAATCGATAAATCCCGTAAACCACTCATAGCCATCTTTAAAGTTCTTGGAATAGGAGTTGCAGAAAGAGTCAAAACATTCACATCGTTTTTAAATTGTTTAATTTTTTCTTTATGTGTTACTCCAAAACGTTGTTCTTCATCCACAACAAGTAAACCCAAATTTTTACATTGAATATCCGAACTCAGCAAACGATGCGTACCAAATACCAAATCAATTTTTCCAAGTTTCAAATCTTCTAAAATTCGTTTTGTTTCTTTCTGGGAAGTAAATCGATTCAAAAGAGCAATTTCAATAGGATACGTTGAAAATCGCTTTATAGCAGAACTATATTGCTGCTTTGATAAAATCGTAGTTGGACACAAATAAAGAACTTGCTTATTATTAAGTATGGTTTTAAACATTGCTCGAAAAGCGACTTCTGTTTTACCAAAACCAACATCTCCGCACAAAAGACGATCCATAGGAACTGGACTTCTTAAATCATTTTGGACATCCTCTATTGCTTTTAATTGGTCCTTTGTCTCTTCATAAGGAAACTCCATTGCAAATAAATCTTCCATTGGATAATCAACATAACTAGCACCCTTTGTACTTGTTCGTTTTGCATACAAGCGCATTAATTCCTCAGAAATATCCTTAATTTTCTTTTGAACTTGTCGTTTTTTTAGCTCCCAAGAAGAACTATTCAACTTATTCACCTGCGGTTTGCTGCCATCTTTATCCGTATACTTATAAATCGATGAAATTTTCTCAACAGGAATATAAACCTTATCATTACCCAAATAATTAATTTGAATAAAATCTTTCTGCATTCCCATTTGATTTAACGTAACTACTCCGTTATAGACACCAATTCCATGACTACGATGAACCACGTAATCCCCAAGTTGCAAAGCGTTTAGCGAATTAATCTTTTTTCCTATCTTTAGTGTATTCTTATACTTAATATTCTCCTCATGGACTTCTTCAATATCGTTTTCAGATAGAACAACCAAAGATGGAAAAAGAAAACCTTTATTAATTTTTTTAAGTACTATATTTACCTGTTTTTCTGTTATAGATCCAGATTTACATAAAACGGAAAAAGGAAACAACTCACGAATTTCAAGAACTTGTCGTTCTTTAGACAAACAAAAAACAATTGTTTTCTTCTGCTGTAACCAAATCTCGACTTTTTCCTTTAACAAAGAAAAATTAGAACGAAAATTTTCTATTTCCGTGGCATGATATTTCCTTAATGGAAATTCACTAATTTCAGGAGTTTCTAACGTATCTATAAAAAGAAAAGAAAAAACTTGTAATTCAGAAAAATCATACATATATTTAGTAGAATCAGAAATTTCATTCGCTTTCTTATACTCTAAAATATCCTCCTGCAACCTATTATTTCCTGCCAAAATTTGTTGATAATCATAAAAAGCAACCAAAGGACTTTTTAAATAATCAAGAAGAGAACTATGTCCATCCACTACCAATTCTTCATAAGGAGAAAGAGTAATTTCAGTAATCGATTGTAAAGATAGCTGCGTATAGGAATCAAAATAACGAATCGATTCTATCGAATTGCCAAAAAATTCAATACGAACCGGATGTTCTTCAAAAGTCAAAAACAAATCCAATATAAACCCACGAACTGCATAAGTTCCAGTCGCCGTCACCAAAGAATCTCTACTATAACCAAGTGCTTCTAAACGTTCTACCAATTCATCACGAGAATAAGTATCTCCAACATGCAAAGAGAACGTTTGATTTTTATTGCTTTCCAAAGAAGGCAAATATTTCAAATACCCCATTAAATTAGTCACAACAATATGTTTCCCTGATGACATCTTTTGTAAAGTTTCTAAACGTTTAATCTTCAAATCCGGTGAAATGGCCAAAGCAACACTAGACAAAAAGTCATCCATAGGAAAAAGAAGCACATCATCAGTATAAGTGCTTATTAAAGAAAACAATTGATTGCATTCATACAAAGAATTAGTCACAACAAGAATATTATTCTCCTTTTTTTCAAACAAAGAAAGCAAATAAAGTACATTTAGTTCTTTTGTTAAACCACTAATTCTTACATTTATTTCTAAAGTAAAGAGTTCTTCTAACCATTGCATAGTATCACCTAATTGTATTGATTCATTGTTTTCTCTATCCCATTACTAATAAAACAATCAATCACTTTTTCAAACATCACAAAATTACTTTTCAAACCCAAAAGTTCTTCTTTGGAAAACTTACCCAACACATAATCGACAGTATTTCCATTTCTATCTCGTGAAATTCCTACTTTCAAGCGACTAAATGCATTGGTTCCTAAAGAAGTAATAATAGATTGAATTCCATTATGACCTCCAGCAGAACTATCCTTCTTTAATTTGTAATGTCCTATTGCTAAATCCATATCATCCTGAAGAACCAAAACATCCTGAATTTCTATATCATAATATTTCATCGCTTTCACAACAGAATTACCAGATAAATTCATATAAGTCATTGGTTTTAAAAAAAGTACTTTCTCTCCATGAATGATTTGGATTTGATAAAGACCATCAAATTTTTTTTGCCAATCAACAGAGGAAAGGAACGAATCCAAAATCATAAACCCTACGTTATGACGTGTTTTCTCATATTCTTTTCCTGGATTCCCTAACCCAACAATTAATTTCATACCATCACTTCCTAAAAATAGTTTTATAGCTTTTATAATTATGTACAAACAAAGGAGAAGATACAACCAAAGCATTCTTAGCATGATGAACACACTTTATCAAAACAATACTTGCATTATAATTCTCTTTGGTGTACACAAATTGTATCTTTTTAGCAACCAATTGATATTTTTCACACAAAACAAGAATTTCTTCTAAACGCTCTGGCAAATGAACCAAATAGAATACCCCATTTTCTTTCAAAGCATATTTTGCTATTTGAAACAATTCCTCCAAAGAAAGAAAAATCTCATGTCGAGCAATTGCCTTTTGTTCATTTTGATTAATCAAAGAACTTTCTTTGTACTTAAAATAAGGCGGATTCGCTGTAACAATATCAAAATTATTTCCCGGGAAATATTTCCCAATGTGGATAACATTATCATGATAAAGAGAAACTTGATGTTCCAAACCATTCAACTTCACGCCTTCTAAAGCAAGTTGATAAATCGACTCCTGAATTTCAAAACCCACTATTTTATTTTTATAATAATAAGATAAAACAAAAGGGATGACTCCGTTCCCTGTGCACAAATCTAATATTTGTTTTGAGTTATCCACACTATCCACAAACTCAGCTAGAAGCAAAGAATCCAAAGAAAATTTGAAACTTTCACTCTCTTGCACAATCTTCAAATTTTCATAATCAAACAAATCATTGACGACTTTCATTATTCATGTCCACTTCTATAATTTCGTTATTACAATCCAATTTAATTTTTCGATTCAATACATCGACAGAAATAACTTTTCCTTTTTTATTTTCATAATGAATAACATTACCAACAGAAGGAAGTCCCTTCTGTGCCTCCAAATAAGCTTGATCTTCGTAAGCCAAACAACAAAAAAGTCTACCACAACAGCCATTAATCTTTGAAGGATTCAAAGCCAAATTTTGATTCTTAGCCATATTCATAGAAACAGACTCCAAAGAAGTTAAAAAAGAACTACAACATAACTCTCTTCCACAAGGACCAATGCCTCCCACATTACAAGCTTTATCACGAGCTCCAATTTGACGAAGTTCAATACGAGTTCGATAAATAGAAGCCAATTTTCTTGTAAGTTCACGGAAATCAACTCTCTCATCTGCCGTAAAAGTAAACAAAAGTTGTTTTTTACCAAACGTAAAACTAGCAGTTAAAAATCGCATATCTAGGGATAGCTCCCTAGCAAGCTTCTGCGCAGTTTTTAAGGAACTATCTGCATCCTTCAAATTTTGCAAATGTTTTTTATAATCTTCCTTTGTTGTCGTCCTAACAATTTCTTTTAAAGTATCCTTGAAATTGGCAATATCTTGTTCTGCCACTTTTTGCACTACTTTTCCATATTGCAAACCCTTCTCCGTATTGACAATTACACAAACATTATTATTAATATTCAATCCGCTTGCAGTAAAATAGTAAATCTTTCCTTTCTCACTAAACTTCACACCATAGATGTTCATAAGAATCCTCCAATCTTAAAACAAAATCGTCCAATAACAAATGAAGATTCACATTAAAGTTTAAGCGGTCCAACATCTCCGAAACCAAACGAAGACGAGCCATTAAAATTTGACTTGAAAACGATTCCATCACTTTTAACTTTTCTGAAATAGATTTCCCTTGAAATAAATCATAATAAATTTGAAAAAGGGTTTTAAAGAAAAGAACCATTTCTTCTCTTTCTAACTTTTCATCCAAGACAATTTTATTATAAACGATTGTTTGTTGCTTTTCTACCTCAATTTTATACAAATAATTCTCTGCAAGTTCATAAATTCGTTCTGAAATACCTTGGTTTTCTTTTTCATAAAAAATTTTGACTATCTCACATCGACTTTTAATAGTAGAAATCACGTTTTCACGATTATTAGTAATTAAAAAACCTAAAATATTCCTCTCAGGTTCCTCAATAAACTTTAACATCGTATTTGCAGAGGAAGCATTAAACTTTTCTGCATCCTCTATAATATAAGTATTGTATCTTGACAAATAAGGGATACTAGAAAACTTTTGCTTCAAATCTTCCATTTGACTTTTTTTGATAGCTTGTCCATCTGGAATCACAATTTCTAAAGAAGGCAATTGGTCTGTTGCAATCAAATGACATAAATTACATTTGGAACATTGGGGAGTATAATCCTCTGGACAATTGACAACCTTCACAAAGTCCTTAATATCTTGTAAAGCAGCCATTTTATCATTAGTTTCAATCAAAAAAACATGAGACAATTGATTCTCATTGTATTTTTTTATTAAACCTTGAATTGCTTCATGTTGTGCCATTTTTCACCACTCACTTCAAATTATTTTGTCATAAAAAACATTGCCACCAAAGAAACTAAGCCTGGAACTCCTAAGAAAGTTACAGTACCAAGCGTAAAAACATTAATAGGAATCACAACATTCAATGAATTAATACATAAATCAAGACCATAGAGAAGTAAAAAAGCAAAAACAAACTTCTTAACCACTGCAACGATTTTTTTTAACATAACAATATCACCTATTAATGCATTATATGCGAAAACCTATCCAAAATATGAATCCGAAATAGTTTTGCGGTCATCAAGTGCTTTATCTAAAGTAACTACATCCATATATTCAATATCTGCTCCCATAGGAATACCATAAGACAAACGAGAAATGATAACATTCTTTTTCTCAAAAATTTTTTTAATAAACAATGTGGTGGTTTCCCCTTCAATATTTGATTTTAATGCTAAAATCAGTTCTGGTTTATCCAACTTTTCCACTCGTTCCATCAATGTAGATAAGTTAATATCTTCATACCCAATACCTTCGGATGGAGAAATCAAACCATTCAAAACATGATAAGTTCCACGATAATTTCCAACTTTTTCAAAAGTAAAAACACTCTTATAATCCTCAATAACACAAATAATATTCTTATCTCGTCCTTCATCTGAACAAATATCACAAACCTCTTTGTCTGTTAAATGACCACAAATTTTACAAGAACGAAGAGTTTCTTTAGCTGTCAATAAAGAACTACTAAAATCAGCAATACTTTCTGTATTTAAATCCAAAGTAGCTAGAGCTAGACGTTCTGCACTCTTTTCTCCAATACCAGGTAACTTTTTATAGTATTCAATAATATTCTCAAGTTGTTTTGGATAAATCATATTAGAAAAGGCCACCCAAACCAGTTCCTAAAGAACCCAACTTAGCTTCAATTTCTTTATCAATTTTCTCAGTAGCATTCTTAGAAGCTAATATAATCATATCTTCCAATATTTCTAAATCTTCAGGCTCTAAATGTGTTGCAGTAATTTTAATGGAAACCATTTCCTTTTTCCCATTAAATTCTACCTCAACCATTTCTGATTTTCCTGTAAAAATAGTTTTATTAATTTCATCTTTCTTCTTTTCAATATCTCTTTGCATTTTTTGTGCTTGAGCCATTAAATTTTGCATATTCATATATATTTTCCTTCTTTCTATTGAATTTGTACATGATCTTCATTAAAAATAGTCAAAACATCTGTATAATCCGTAGACAATTCGTCATTTTCTAAAACAGATTCTTCTTCATCCAATTTTTCTTGAGGAAGGTCTGGCTCTTTTAATACCTCATATACATAATGTTCTTTCAACTTTTTAATATAATCTTTTTTCTTTTCTTCCCACTCTTCCAGTGGAAGAGCTACCAAATGCACCTCTGTCCCATAAAATTCTTGATATTTTTTCTCAATAGCAAGTAAATTATGATTAAATAGTTCTACAACACTCTTTTGAGGATTCGTTAAAATTTGAATACCAGGAGAGGCCATTACGACTTCTACATCTATTACCATAGATTTTATAGAATCCGAAATAGATAATGTATCAGCAAACGAAGACCAAGTTTCCTTATTTTTCTTAAGCAATCCCTTATCTGCTGAAGAAAAGCAATTATGAATTCGCACTTTTTTCAACTCGTCCAAATACGTTTCATAAATTGAAGAAAACGAAGAAACTTCTTTTTCTATTTTCGACACATCGGCTTTTTCAGATTTTAAAATAGATTTTTTTTCCAAAGAAGTACTTGGTTCTTCACCTTCTTCTTTCTTCTCTATACACGATTCTTTCTCCGGAGCCGTTTTTACTTGTATAGATTGTACCAAAATCATAAATATCAGCAAAAACGGATCAATATTCAAATTAATTTTATTAATCAAGTCATTCAATTCAAAAATTATTGTTTTAATTTGACTATAAATCAAATCCTCTCCTGCTAGCTTTAGCCGAATCCCTTCTGTGAATAACTCATCCACTAGTTTTTTAATAAAAATTTTATAATCGATAGAAGTTTTTTCCAATTTATCAAAAACCGCACGCAATTTAGCATAATCATTGTTCAAAAGTGCATCTACAATTTCTTTAATTTGAACCAAAGAAATGGAACCATAATTATTTAAAACAACATTTAAGTCAATAGAAGAATTACTTGTGGATAACTGGTTCAAAATACTTAAAGCATCTCGACATCCTCCTTCGCACAAATAAACAATTTCTTCTAAAGCCTCCTCTGTCGCAGCAATTTTCTCTGTAGTACAGACCTTTTTCAAATGAGCAAATAAATCTTCACTCGCGATTTTTTTAAAATCATACCTTTGACACCGAGATAAAATAGTAATAGGAACACTCTCTATATTTGTAGTAGCCAAAATAAATACAATATGACTAGGAGGTTCTTCTAAAGTCAATAACAAAGCATTAAATGCATTCTGCGTAAGCATATGCACTTCATCAATAATATAGACTTTATATTTACTAAAAGAAGGAGCTATTTTCACATTGTTAATAAGTTCTCGTATCTCATCCACTCCTGTATTGGACGCCGCATCAATTTCAATAATATCTGCATTATTCTCTACATTCAAACAGCTGCTGCACTCTCCACAAGGGATACCTTCTTTTAAATTTTCACAATTAATTGTTTTAGCAAAAATTTTTGCAGTACTTGTCTTACCAGTTCCCCGTGGACCAGTAAAAATATAAGCATGAGAGATTTTCTCATTGATAATAGCATTTTTCAGCATTTGAATTGTATACTTTTGTCCAATCACTTCATCAAACGATTTAGGCCTATACTTACGATACAACACTTTATAATCTGTATTCATAATTTATCCCTCGCTTATCTTCATTATAACATAAAACAAACATCTTTAACGTTTATTTTTAAAAAAAGAAGATAACAATTGTTGATAACTTTGGTCTTCTTCAAAAGAATCCATTTTATAAAATTTTGTTTTAGAAAACTCATGTTTATAATTCAATTTTTCAGTCAAATAATATACTACCTTGATTCTACTTTGAAAAATGATTTCTGTACACATAGAACATGGTTTCAACGTCACATACAAATCACAATCCGATAAATTCCACTTTTTCAATTTACGTGCTGCTTGCTTAATCGCCAAAACTTCTGCATGAGCCGTAATATCGTTTCGAGACTCACGTTTATTATATTGACAAGCAATGATTTTATTATTGTGGACAACTATCGCTGCAATAGGAACTTCATCTTTTTTAAAAGCCTTCTGAGCGCATTGAAATAATTTTTTTAAAATCTTTTCTTCCAAAAGCATAAAAACACCTCATAAAAAAAGTGCACACGAACAGAGACTGATATGGCTGCTATCTTCCGATCCTGACCAGATTACAATATATTCGTTGCACATTCAAATAATAACACAATTATATAATTTTGCAACATGTTTCACGTGAAACATTATATACAAAACATTTTTTATAAAATAAAAAGTATCTATTAAATTTTATCCTCATTCTCTAGCAAAAATAAAATCATAACAATTTAAATGGAATCGAATATTTAAATTTAATTTAAACCTTTATCTAACTATTAAATTTATATATTCATTTGTCATTGCTTTCTGTTTAATTGTCTTCTCATTATCGATTGTTTTAAGAGCAAAAAAAGAATGTTTCACGTGAAACATTCTAACTGTTTAGATTCTCTTCCTCATTTGTAGAAGAAATGGATTCATTTACTATTTCTTCATTTGAATCTTCTTGTAATTCATTAATAATTTCGTCTGCACTTGTTTCTTCTGGAGTTTTCTCCACCAAACTAATAGTAGAAACTTCTTGATTATCTTTCAAATGAATTAATCGAACTCCTTGTGTAACTCTTCCTAATACATTTATTTGTTCTAAAGGAACTCTTATAATCATACCAGTGTTAGTAACTATAACTAAATCACTATTCTCACTCGCTAAATGGAACGCAGCCATATCTCCATTTTTATCAGTGACATTGAGCGCTTTCACACCCTTACTTCCACGTCTAGTTTGACGATAATCAGATACAGTAGTTTGTTTACCATATCCTTTCTTAGTAACAATAATTAAAGAATCATTCTCATTCGCCTTCTCTGCACCTATACAAATAGACTCACCCAAATTAATTCCTCGTACTCCACTAGCAGTACGCCCCATAATACGTACTTCACTTTCAATAAACTTCACCATGCGTCCGTCACTAGAACCTAGTAAAATCATATCTTCACCGGTCGTCTTTTGAACAGAAATCAACTCATCTGAAGTTCTTAAACTGATACAAATCTTTCCATTGGTACGAATATTATCAAACTCACTAATACTTGTTCGTTTCACTACACCTTGTTTCGTAGCAAATAACAAATATTTAGCTTCGTCTTCCCGCTTAATAGACAAAATCGAATTAATCTTTTCTTCTTTTTCAATTTGTAACAAGTTAATAATTGGAAGTCCCTTAGATTGTCTACTGAATTCCGGAATCTCATATCCTTTCAAACGATACACTTTTCCCTTGTTAGTAAAGAATAAAACATAATCATGTGTGGATAAGTTGGCGATATGTTCTACAAAATCTTCTTCATTTGTATTCATACCCTTAACGCCGACCCCACCACGGTTTTGTAACTTAAATGTATCAGAAGTAGTTCGCTTGATATAGCCATTGTGGGTAAGTGCAATCATAATGTCTTCCTCAGGTATCAAAGATTCATCTTCAATATACTCAATAGCTGACATATCAATATTTGTTCTTCTCTCATCTGCATACTTATTCTTAATTTCCAAAAGTTCTTCACGAATAATAGCTAAAACTTTTTCTTCGCTTGCTAAAATTCCTCTTAATTCCTCAATCAATTTCAACAATTCAGCCAGTTCATTTTCAATTTTCTCTCGTTCCAAACCTGTCAAACGACGCAATTTCATCTCTAATATTGCATTGGCTTGAATATCATCCAGTCCAAACTTAGACATCAATTGTTCTTTAGCTATCACATCTGTCTCTGACTCACGAATGGTTTTAATCACTTCGTCCAAATGATCCAAAGCAATTTTTAATCCCTCTAAAATATGTACTCGGTCCAAAGCCTTATCTAAATCAAACTTTGTTCTACGAATAATTATTTCTTTTTGATAATCAATGTACTTAGAAATAATATCCTTTAAACCCAATACTTTTGGAGAACCTTGGTCAATCATTAATAAATTAATACCATAGGTTGTTTGTAACTGCGTATATTTATACAAATTATTCAAAACCACATTAGCATTAGCGTCTCTTTTAATGTAGATAACTACACGAACAGGATTTTCCAAATTCGATTCTTCATGAAGTTCGCTGATACCATCAATAATCTTATCTCTTACAAGTTCGCCGATTCTTGATTGAAATTCAGCTTTATTCACCTGATAAGGTAACTCTGAAACAATAATTCTAGTTCTTCCATTATGTCCATCTTCTTCAATATCCGCTTTTCCACGAATAGTAATTGAACCTTTTCCTGTCTCATATGCTTTTCGTATACCACTATTACCAAGAATAGAAGCACCTGTAGGAAAATCAGGACCTTTAATGTATTGCATCAAACCTTCTGTATCAATTTCATGATTATCTATATAAGCAACGCATCCATCAATCACTTCTCCTAAATTATGAGGAGGAATATTCGTAGCCATACCAACGGCTATTCCCATCGTTCCATTCACTAAAATATTAGGAAAACGACTTGGTAAAATAACAGGTTCTTTTTCCGTCTCATCAAAATTTGGCACAATATCAACTGTATTTTTATTAATATCTCGAACCATTTCAAGAGCAAGTTTAGAAAGTCTAGCTTCTGTATAACGCATCGCAGCAGCGCCATCGCCATCCATATTACCAAAATTTCCATGGCCATCTACAAGTTCATGACGAAAACTAAAAGATTGAGCCATACGAACCATTGCATCATAAATAGAAGAATCCCCGTGAGGATGATATTTTCCCATAACATCTCCAACAATTCTCGCACTTTTACGATGTGGTTTATCTGGAGTATAACCAGACTCATACATCGAATACAAAATACGACGATGAACTGGCTTCAAACCATCTCTCAAATCTGGAATAGCACGAGAAGTAATAACACTCATGGAATAATCTAAAAAAGCCCTTTGTACCTCATCAACAATATTATTTTCAATAATTCTTTCCATTAATTTAACCCTCCTAAATATCCAAATTTTCTACAAAACCAGCATTTTCTTCAATAAACTCTTTACGTGGAAGAACATCCTCTCCCATCAAGTCAGTAAATACTTTATCTGCAGTCATCGCATCCTCTACCGTAATTCTTTTCAAAACGCGATGTTCATTATGCATGGTAGTCTCTCGTAAATCAATAGCATCCATTTCTCCAAGACCTTTAAACCGATTAACAATTGGCTTTGCATTCGGAGGTAAAGTTGCCCTATATTCTGCTAACTCCTCATCCGTCAAAACATACTTAATATTTTTTCCATGAACTACTTTATAAAGTGGAGGTTGTGCAGCATACACATAACCGCCCTCAATAATAGGTCGAAAAAAGCGATAGAAAAGTGTTAATAACAGAATTCGAATATGACTGCCATCCACGTCCGCATCGGTCATAATAACGATTTTATGATATCTCAAATTATCAATATTAAACTCTTCACCAATTCCTGTACCAAAAGCTGTAATAATCGTACGAATCTCTTCATTAGACAAAGCTCGGTCTAATCTTGCCTTCTCAACATTCAATATCTTTCCACGCAAAGGAAGAATTGCTTGGGTTTTTGGGATACGCGCATCTTTAGCAGAACCTCCTGCACTATCTCCTTCGACAATAAATATTTCAGAGATTGTAGCATCTTTACTAGTACAATCAGCAAGCTTACCAATCGTATTAATTGTATCCAATGCAGTTTTTCTTCTAGTAAGTTCACGTGCCTTCTTTGCTGCCATACGAGCCCTTGCTGCTGTAGTAGCCTTATCCAAAATAATCTTTGCTTCATTCGGATTTTCCATCAAGAAACGTTCAAAACCTTCACTAAATACATCATCAGAAATTTTACGAACCTCTGCATTACCAAGTTTGGTCTTTGTTTGACCTTCAAATTGAGGATTTGGATGTTTACAACTAATAATCATTGTTAACCCTTCACGAACATCTTCTCCAGTCAAAGCCTCGTCATTTTCTTTTAATATCTTATTATTTCTTGCATAATTATTGATAATACGTGTTAAAGCACGCTTTACCCCATCTTCATGTGTTCCACCTTCGTAAGTATTAATATTATTTGTAAAACTATAAACATTTGCATTATAAGAATCATTGTACTGCATAGCAACTTCGACTTCTACACCATCCTC
This sequence comes from uncultured Mycoplasmatota bacterium, assembly GCA_947649365.1. Lineage (GTDB taxonomy): Bacteria > Bacillota_I > Bacilli_A > RF39 > UBA660 > MGBC108787. Next base: position 16,820 of record CANSRH010000006.1, read on the forward strand.
TGACCCTTCAAAATAAAGAACATTTTCATGAATCGGTGTCTTATTTTTATTAAGCATTGAAACATATTCAATAATTCCACCATGGTATAAAAATTCTTGCTTTTTCTCCTCTTCTCTTTCATCAAATAAAATAATTCGAATTCCTTTATTCAAAAAAGCGAGTTCTTGTAAACGTTTGGCAAGCGTATCATAATTATAAATCGTTGTCTCTGTAAATATTTCCGGATCAGCTTTAAAAGTTACCGTAGTTCCCGTACGATTTTCCTCACACTCACCTATTTCCTTCAAAGGAGACTCTGGTTTTCCACCATTACTAAACTTCTGATAATAAATTTTTCCTTCCCGATAAACAGTCACTTCAAGCCAAGTAGACAAAGCATTAACAACACTAGCACCTACGCCATGAAGCCCACCACTTACTTTGTAGCCGCCGCCGCCAAACTTCCCACCAGCATGCAATACAGTAAAAATTGTTTCCACTGTGGACAAGCCAGTTTTTGCATTGATTCCCGTTGGCATACCACGTCCATCATCTTTAACAGTAATAGTATTTCCCTTACCAATCACGATTTCTATATCATCACAAAAGCCAGCAAGAGCTTCATCAATCGCATTATCAACAATTTCCCAAACCAAATGATGTAACCCTTTCTCACTTGTGGTCCCAATATACATACCAGGACGTTTTCTAACCGCTTCCAAGCCTTCTAAAACTTGAATATCACCATCATCATAATGTTTCTTCTCATCCATACTTATTCCTCCTCCAGTTTTCCATTTTTTATATGAATTTTTTTATAGGTTTTCTCTTCTAACAAATACTCTATCTTTTCTATTTCTGTCGTCGTAATAAAGGTTTGCACATTCTCCTGAATAAAAGACAAAATATTATTTATCTTTTCCATATCCAGTTCACTAAGCAAATCATCCAAAATCAAAATAGGAACCACTTCTTTTTTTTCGTGAAAAATTGCCATTTCACTAAATTTCCAGGAAATCACGGCATTTTTTTGTTGTCCTTCTGAACCATAATCCTTTAAATCTTTCCCATCCAAAGAAAAGCAAATATCATCATGATGCACACCATTGTTTGTTTTTCCAAAAGACAAATCGCGAGACAAATTTTTTGCATACATTTCCAAAATTTGTTCCTTACTCTTATTCGCATAATCGCTAGTATATTTGACTTGCAATGTTCCCAAACCCACAATCCTCTCATAAATAGAAGCAATTTGTTCATTAATAAAAGCAATATAATTTCTACGATGTTCATAAATCTTTAACCCTTCCACAACCAATTTTTCCGTAACTACTTCCAAATAATCGTGCAAAGCATTTCCATTCAAATACATCTGTTTCAAATAAGAATTACGAATTTTCAGCAATTTATTATAACTATTCAATTGTTTTAAATAGAGAACATCTAACTGAGAAATAGCTATATTCAAATACTTTCTTCTCACACTCGGTGTATCTTTAATCATCTTTAAATCATTAGGATTAAATAACACAATAGGAATTTTAGAAATATAATCACTGAGTTTTGTTAGCTTATTACTATCCACTTTTACTTTTTTTCCATCGTTCGTAATAAGAACTTGGTAAGTATGTTCATAACGACCCTTAACGACACCTTCAATTTTCGTCACTTCTGTATCATGCCGAATAAATGTTTTATCATTAATTTGTTTAAAAGACCGTGTCAATGCTAGTACATAGATGGCTTCAACCAAATTGGTCTTTCCTGAACCATTTTTTCCATAAATAACATTCAAATTGGAATCAAAAGAAACACATACTCGTTCATAATTCCGAAAATTTAGTAATTTTAATTCCTGTATTTGCATATTTTGCCTCTTTTACGCCCATATAATAAAATAATAGGTATTTATGTACTCCTATACCTATTAAAATTATACCATAATAAAAAAACACTTTAAAGACTTTTTACATCCAAAGTGTCAAAAGAAAAAGGATTATTATTTATGAAGAGTATCATCAAATTGTTTTCGACTCCGTAGAACAGATTCTAAACGAATAGAACGTAATATTTGATTATCAATCACACCATAAGAAACATTCAAAGCAATCTTATCCCCATTAAGAAATTCAACAATCAATCTCCCATTTTGATAATAATAACGATCCACCATACTAGAACGTAACCAAGAGCAAGTACTAGACTTAGGAGAAGCAGTAGGAAAAAAGATAATATCCTTCGTTTCCTCAACAATTACAGGAGCTTTATAAAGAGCTCCAATCAAATTTTCTGTTCCCTTTCGTCTTCCGGATAAAGAACTCCCAAAATAAGCACAACTCTCTTCCATAATCGCATTAGCAGGTTGATCCACTATAAAATTCTTATCTTCTTCATACACTCTTGTTTTATCATTCATAGCATAAAGAGCCATTGTTTTATTATTAATCTCATACTTTCTCATCATTTCACCCCCTGACTAAGTAAAATTGTTTTCTACAATAACAAAGGAAATCCAAAAAAAATGTCGAAGAAAGAAAAAACCTACTATTTCTAGTAAGTTTTAATAGGTAAAATAAGTTGAATCAAAGACTCATCTGTCACCGACTTAATCACAATCGGTTTCACATCATTCGTAAGAAGCAACAAAATTTCCTCTTCTCGAATCGTTCGCAAAGCTTCCAACATATATTTAGAATTAAAAGAAATATCAATCATAGCAGAAGGGTCAGTATCCACTTCTAACTTTTCCTCTACTTTTCCTATTTCAGAAGCATAAGAATTAATCACCATTTCCTTATTTTCAATTTTCATTTTAATAATATTTTTATCTTTTCCTTGTGTAAGCAAAGCTGCTCGATCCACACTTGCAGTAAAATCTGCTTTATTTAACTTAGCAATAATACCAAACTCGGTAGGAATCAAATTAGAAGTATTCGGATACGTTCCAGAAAGCAAATTCGTTTGAAATTTAATATTTTTATATTTAAACAAAACTTTATTATTAAAAATATGCATTTCCACTAATTCATCATCCACAATAATTTTTTCAAGTTCTAGTATATTCTTTCCTGGAATAACAATATTCACATCTGTACTAACTGGAGTGGATAACTTTATATTCTTTTTGGCCAAACGATACGAATCGGTTGCCAAAAAAATGAGCAAATCCCCCATAATGGTAATATTAATCCCAGTAAACAAAGGACGCAACTCTTGAGTAGAAATAGCAAATACCGTTTGATTAATCAAAGACTTTAGCACTTCCCCATTCAAAACAATAGGTTCCTTATGTTCATCCATTTTCAAATTAGGATAATCATTGGCATCCAAACAATTCAAATTATATTGAGCATTCTCTGTATAAATACGAATCTTCAAACGGTCAATCATTTCAAAATGAATAAGGTCACTTGGTAACTTACGAATAATATCCAAAATAAACTTACTTTGAATAACAATCGTACCTGTACTTTCAATAGTAGCAATCTCTTTAGCTTCAATAAATGAATTAATAGTTAACTCACTATCACTCGCTGTTAAAGACAACCCTTGATTTGTCAAATCAAACTTAATTCCATTTAAGACAGGTATCACATTCTTAGTCGAAACTCCTTTTATAACATTATTCAAATTTTCTAGAATAATAGTTTTATCAATCGTAAATTTCATTTTTGTTCCTTCTTTCTTATTTTTTAATTTATTATTTTTATTATAGTGTGGATAAAGTGTATAACTTTATCAAACTCCCTTTATTCCTTAACAAATCCTACATAATGAATGTGGATAAACACTATTTTTTCTTCACAACTTATCCACTCTCCTATAATTTATCCTTAATTTCTTTAATTTCTTGTTCTAGTTTTTTACTTGTTTTTAAATCCTCTGTAATCGTATTACAAGCATGAATCACCGTCGAATGGTCTCTTCCTCCAAAATCAAGACCAATTTTAGGAAACGTTTCTTCAGTAAGGATTCGAGACAAGTACATTGCTATTTGTCTTGGGTAAGCAATATTTGCACTTCTTCTCTTCCCTTTTAAATCCTCTATCGTAATATGGTAATAACTAGCTACCACATTTTGAATACTTTCAATGGAATGTTCCGAATAGATATTCACATTAATAAAATCTTTCAAAGCCTCATTTGCAAATTCCAAATCAATGACATCAGGGACAATCATAGCAGTATAAGCCATCAATCGATTTAAAGTACCCTCTAAAAAACGAACATCATTTTGACAACTATTGGCAATAAATTCAATCACATTCTCATCAATTTTCTCCCCAATACTTGTTCCCTTTAATTTTTGTTTAATAATTCGACATCGAAGATCAAAATCAGGAGGATAAATATCAACTGGTAAACCCCACATAAATCGACTTCGCAGTCGCTCTTCCAAAATTTTTAAATCCTCAGGACTTCTATCAGAACTAATAATAATTTGTTTATTTACTTGATGAAGTGCATTAAACGTATGAAAAAATTCTTGTTGAGACTTCTCTGCTCCTACCAAATACTGAATATCATCAATAATTAGAACATCCACATTTCGATATTTATTTTTAAAATTGGTTGCATAATCAATAGAACTTTTCCCTTTTTCTTGACTAGCGATTCCTGTATATTCCGTCATAAACATATCGCTTGTTGTGTATAACACTTTCTTATTACTATGTTCAGTAATAAAATTTCCAATAGCGTGCATCAAATGTGTCTTCCCAAGGCCACTTTTTCCATAAATAAACAAAGGATTGTGGATTTTTCCAGGTTGTTCTGCCACTGCCATTCCTGCCACTTTAGCAAGTCGATTGGTATCCCCAACAATAAAATTTTCAAAATTCAAATCAGGATTCAAATTCGTATCCCAAATTTCTTCTCGTTTTACATCAAAAGAAATGGACGAATTCTCAATTTCCTGTAGTTTTTCTTGTTCTGTCTCTTCTTTCGAAACAAACTTTAAATCATAATTAATGCCAGAAATCTTAAACAATGTTTCATCAATCAAAGAATAATAAGTATCGCCGAGCATTTTTTTATGAATTTCCATTGGCACTTGTATAGTAATAGAATCATTATCTATTTTGAGTAACTTTAAATCATTAAACCACGCGGCATAACTTGCTGGATTGACTGAATTACGAATCGTATCAAGAAAACTATGCCAAAGATCTTCAACAACCAACAAATTCCTCACCCCGCTTGCTTTGCTACCTTTAACCAACTTCATTGTATCTCAAGTTCCCACAAATGAAAAGTAAAATTCTAAATGTGAATAACTATCCACAACTTATCAACAAGATTTAGCCTTATTCTAAACGACTTTTCATGATATATCAACACTATCCACAAATTTCTTTCATTTTTTTCTCCACAGTGAATAACTTTTATCCACACAGATGTTTATAATGTGAAAAAGTAGATTTTCCCAAGGAAATAAAAGAATAGTTATCCACGCATCCTTTCTCCAAATCAATTTTTTGAAATAACCTTGACTTTTTTTATCCACTCATACTATAATAAGGAAGCTTTTAAATTTAAAGGAGGAAGAAGAAATGTTTAGTACGTATTCACCAAACAAAAGAAAAAAAGCAAAGAAACATGGTTTTTTTGCACGTAAAGAAACAAAAATATTAAAAAATAGAAGAAAAAAAGGCCGTAAAAATTTAATTACGAAATAAACCACATGTGTGGTTTTTTTGCTATTGAAGAGGAAGTGTGGATAACTTTGAAAAAGAAAGAAATCGTACGATATGAAAGAGAATTCAATGATATAATTAAAAATTCTCCCTTCATCAAAAACAAAGCATTTGTTATATATATAAGGAAAAAGAAAATTTCTAAACCCCACTTTGGACTTGCCATTAGTAAAAAAACAGGCAACGCAGTATGTAGAAACAAATTAAAACGTAGAACAAGAGCAATTATCGACGAAATAAAAGAGTCCTTTCCAAAAGAGAGAGATTATATTATAATGATAAAAAGAAGATGTGTGGAATTATCTTTCATAGAAATGAGAGAAGCGTTAATAGAATTAATAAAGGAGATAAAATGAAACAAAAAAAAATTATAGCATTATTAATAGCAGTATTGTTCTTAACAACAGGTTGTGGGACATCCAACTACTTAAAAGAAGAGAAAAAAGTAATTACCTACGAACGAACTGGCCAAAGTTTACAAAACAACATTCTATGCAAACCTGAGGAAAAAGAATTGTATGAGCTCTACGAAAAATACAATGATCAATTAAAAACAAAATTAGAAGACTTACCAACATGTCAAGAGTTCAAACCAAAAGATATAAAATATAGTGGTTTATGGGAAAGTATATTTGTAAAACCATTAGCATGGATTATATTAAAATTAGGAGTACTTATTAAAAATTATGGAGTTTCTGTTATGTTAATTGGTCTTTCCATTCGTTTAATATTATTACCTTTCTCTAAAAAAACCTTAGACCAATCAGAAAATATGAAAAAAGCGGCACCAGAAATAAAAAAGATTGAAAGCAAATATGCAGGTCGAAGTGATTCCGATGCCATGATGATGAAAAGTCAAGAAACAATGTTGATTTATAAAAAATACAAAATCAATCCTGTATCAGGATGTTTAATGGCCTTTATTCAACTTCCCCTATTCTTTGCATTTTTACAAGCCATCAATCGAGTTCCAGCAATATTTGAAGACACCTTATTAGGAATGAACTTAGGAATGACACCTTGGATTGGAATACGAGAAGGACAATACATATATATTCTCTTAATCATTTTAATTATTTTAACCACTTATTTATCCTTTAAAAACTCAATGAATGGGCAAAGTGGCAACAGTGAAATGGAACGTCAGATGCAATTTACACTAAAGTTTATGATTATCATGATTTCCATCGCATCCTTTAGTTTACCAACTGCCATTGCATTATACTGGATAGTCACGAACGGATTTATAGTGATTCAAAACTTCTTATTTAAAAAATTAAGAAATAAAAATGAGAAATGAGGGAAGTAACAATGAAAGAAGTAGTCTTAGAAGCAAAAACCAAAGAAGAAGCGATTCGATTAGCAACAGAAAAATTAAATGCAAATATCGATGAAATTATTTATACAATAGAAGAAGAAAAGGGTAGACTATTCAAAGCAGCAAATTATAAAATAAAAGCAATGACTTTGATTGATTTAGTAGAAAAAATAAAAGAATACTTAGAAGAAGTAATAAAAAATTTAGGCATGGAAGCAAACTTTGAAACATCCGTAAGAGATCGTAAAATCAATATTGGAATGTATTCTGATAACAATGCGATATTAATTGGAAAAAATGGTCAAACCTTAAAAGCATTAGAAACATTAGTGAAACAAAAAATAATGAACGAATATCGCACTTCCATCTACATAAATATAGATGTTGAAAATTACAAAGAAAAAAGAATTCAAAATTTGGAATCTCTTGCGAAAAAGACTGCTAGAGAAGTTAGAAGTACAAAAGTAGAAGCAACGTTAGAAAACATGAATTCCTTTGAAAGAAGAGTTGTCCACAATGTATTAACAAACTTTAAAGGTGTAACAACAACGAGTGAAGGAGAAGAACCAAATCGTCATGTAATTATAAAACCTACAGAAGAATAAAATGTAGGTTTTTGTTTGCAAAAACAAAAAATTGTGTATAATAAAAATTCATAAAAAAGGAGTGAAAAATGTTATATTTAAAAGAATTGATTACAAAAGAAACACCAATAATAAGTTTAAAAAATGATTCCTCTAGTACAGAGAAAGAAAAAAGTGAAATATTAGGAACAAACTATGCCTCTTATTCTTTATCAAGAAAAAAGGATTATTTAAAAATGATGTACAAAATAAATAATGATTGGTATTACTTCAAAGAAGAAAATGATTCCTCCTATTATTTAATGGAAGAATTAATGGGGAGTTTTCTAGCAAATAAAATAGAAAGTCAAGCAGTAACCTATTCTATAGCAAGTAGAAAAGAAAAAAAGAATCCAAAGCAATTTGGTTTAGCTTCTAAAAATTTTAAAAAACCAGAATTTGATTATTATTTTTGTGATTTTTATCGAGAAATTTATTATTTACAAAATGGTCTTTATGATTATGAAAATATTAAAAATATCGAAAATTTAAAAATAATATGTAAAACAGAAGAAGAAACCGAGAGACTAATAGAACAAGTTTTAAAAATGCTAGCTCTTGATTTATTTATGCTTCAAAAAGATAGAAATGGTGCCAATATCCAATTTCAAATTAATAAAAAGAATGATCAAATAAGCTTAGCTCCTTTGTATGATTTTTCCAAATGTGCACCAAAAATAGAAAAAGATGGAATATATTTAAAAAATTATATTATTCGAATAACAGAAAAGACATTACATAAATTAATAAAGCAATATCCAGTTTTTCAATCCTACTTATCTATTTTGTTAGAAATAGGCTTTTTATCTGTTTGGGAGGAAATATGTGAAACTTATTCTTTTTGTAGAAGTGGAATTGCTTATGAACAGATAAAAAAATATTATGAAACAAAAGAGGAAAGTCAAAGAAAAGAATTGAGTTTATATTTAAAAAGAGAAACAAAAAGCCAACAAATTGAAAAACAAGGTCAACTTATGATAAAATAAACCTACTATAGGAGGACATATGAAAAAAATTATCACAGGAATTATCGTTGGTCTAATTTCATTAGCCATCACATTTGCAACCTTTGAAACATTCAGTTGGTATCATTTTGGTGACATACCAACCGAGGTAGTATTATTTCGATTAATCGGATTTTTTATCATAGTAAACATTGTTTTAACAGGTGGAATCATAATCATAAGAAAATCCAAGAAAAGTGATGAAAAAAAATTTTAAAAGTAAATTATTTTATAGTTTGCTTTTTTTGTGGTAGTATATACACGAAGGAAGTGACTATATGGACACTACAATTGCATCAATATCAACAGCCTTAGGAAGTGGAGCCATTTCTATAATACGATTAAGCGGTCCGGATGCTTTAAATATAGTAAATCAAATATTCAAAGGAAAAGACTTAACAAAAGTAGAATCTCACACCATACATTATGGAAGAATTATAGAAGGAACAGAACAAATCGACGAAGTATTAGTAATGGTAATGTTAGCACCAAAAACCTATACAATGGAAGATGTAGTAGAAATCAACTGCCATGGAGGAATAGCAACCACCAACAAAATATTAGAATTGGTAATAAAAAAAGGCGCTCATTTAGCAGAACCTGGAGAATTTACCAAACGCGCTTTCTTAAATGGGCGAATCAATTTAATCGAAGCAGAATCGGTAAGTGACATAATAGAAGCAAAAAGCAACAAGCAAAGAACCATGGCCATGAATGGACTAAATGGAAGACTAACCAACATCGTCAAAAAATTAAAAGAAGATATCTTAAACATAATTGCGAACATTGAAGTAAATATTGACTATCCAGAATACGAAGATGCTATAGAAATCACACCAAACTACTTAAAAGAACACTTGCAATCAATAGAAAAAAATATGGAATTATTGCTATCCAATGCCAAAATAGGAAAAATCATTAAATCAGGGATAGATATAGCAATCATAGGAAGACCAAATGTAGGGAAAAGTAGCTTATTAAATGCTCTACTTAATGAAGACAAAGCCATCGTAACAGATATTTCAGGAACAACCAGAGATATTATTGAAGCAAAAATGAACTTAAATGGAATAGAAATAAATTTAATTGATACTGCTGGAATTCGAGAAACAGAAGACATCGTAGAAAAAATTGGAGTCAATAAAAGTAAAAAAATGATAGACCAAGCAGATTTAGTTCTTCTAGTATTAAATAACAACGAAGAATTAACAAAAGAAGATAAAGAATTATTACAAGAAATCCAAAACAAACCACATATTTTATTTATTAACAAAACAGACTTACCCAACAAACTAGAATTAGAAAGCAAAGAAACAATAGTAAAAGGAAACACAACCAATTTAAATGGGTTAGAAGAATTAAAACAAAAAATAATAGAAATGTACAATTTAGACAAAATAGAAGAAAAAGACTTAACCTACTTATCTAACGTCCGCCAAATAACATTAGTAAATAATGCATTAGAAAACATTCAAACAGCGATACAAGACGCAGAAAAAGAAATTCCAATCGACATGTTAGAAATACATTTAAGAAATGCCTTTGATGAACTAAGCATATTAATTGGAGAAAAATACGAAGACGAACTAGTAGATAAACTATTTAAAAATTTTTGTTTAGGAAAATAGGTGAAAAGATGAAAATAATATTAAGTAGAAAAGGTTTTGATTCTGGGTACGGAGGTTATCCAAGTATAATTTTACCAAATAACGAAATGATAACTTTACCAATACCAAGTAACAATGACGAAGATTATTGTTATGGAGAATTGAAAACCAGAAATGAAAAATCTGTATATCAAATAATGAAATCTTTAAATAAAAATATAAAATCTAGTAAAAATATTCCATTAACAAAAGAAACAAAATGTCATTTAGATCCGGATTTGTGTTATTTTTCTGTTCCTAGAAAAAGTGGATGGCGTGGAGCATTTGGTCAAATAGGAGCTGCTCAGAAAGTATTAATAAATAACAAAGTAAAAGAAGGAGATTTGTTTTTATTTTTTGGTTGGTTTAATGATGTAGAGAAAGAAGAAGAAAATTATAAATTTAAAAAAGGAAATGGCCGACATACCATTTTTGGATATTTACAAATTGATAAAATTATATATCCTAAAATAAATGAATTGCCAGAATGGTTAAAAAAACATCCTCATGCAAGTTCATTAAAAAAATTAAATAATTCTTCCAACTGCATTTACATAGCGAAAGAAAAATGTACGTTTAACGAACATATAAGAGGATATGGAATGTTTACTTACAACGAAGAGTTAGATTTATCAAAAAAAGGAATGACCAGAACTTGTTGGGAGTTACCAGAATTTTTTAAAAATAAAAAAATAACTTATCACAATAAAGAAAGTTGGAAAGATGGATATTTCAAATCTGCATGTAGAGGACAAGAATTTGTAATAGAAGAAAATAAAGAAATAGAAAATTGGGCTATTCATTTAATTGAAAAATATAGTACTAATGACATAAAAGAAATAATAAATAATTAGGAAGTGAAAAACATGAAATATGACATTATTGTTGTAGGAGGAGGACATGCTGGTTGTGAAGCGGCACACATTGCATCCTTTATGGGCAAAAAAACATTATTAATAACCATGAACAAAAAAAACATAGCAGACATGCCTTGTAATCCTTCAATTGGAGGAACTGCAAAAGGAGTAATTGTAAGAGACATAGATGCTTTAGGTGGACTCATGGGAAAAATAGCAGACAAAAGTCATTTTCAAATCAAAATGTTAAATAGTAAAAAAGGTCCAGCTGTAAGAAGTCTTCGTTGTCAGGCAGATAAAATAGAATATCCCAAAAATATGTTAAAAGCATTAGAAGAAACACCTAATTTAGAAATTCTAGAAGGAATGGTAGAAGACCTCTTAGTAGAAAACAATCATATAAAAGGAGTTGTATTAAAAAACAAAGAAACCATTTATAGCGATGCCTTAATACTTACAACAGGAACTTACTTAAAAAGTAACATTTTAAGAGGGTCCATTATTACAGAAGGGGGACCCCATGGAGAAGCAAGGAGCAATCATTTAAGTGACAATCTACGTCGTTTAGGATTTACGATTCAACGATTAAAAACAGGGACACCTCCAAGAATCAAAGCTTCCTCTATTGACTTTTCCAAAATGAGTGAAGAATTAGGAGACAAAAAATATTATACATTTTCTCATGATAACAAGCCTACTTACAAACTAGAAGAACAACAAAAGTGTTATTTAATTTATACAAATGAGTTAACGCATCAAATTATTTTAGACAACTTAGACAAATCGAGTATGTATGGAGGATACGTGACAGGAATAGGACCAAGATATTGTCCATCCATAGAAGACAAAATTGTTCGTTTCAAAGACAAAGAAAGACACCAACTATTCTTAGAACCAGAAAGTACGCACTATGATGAATGGTACATTGGAGGTTTCTCTACCAGTATGCCAGAAGAAATACAAGAACAAATGGTCCATAGTTTACAAGGGCTCGAAAAAGCAATCATAACAAAATATGCCTATGCAATAGAATACGATGCCATAGATCCATTAGAACTAAAACCAACCCTTGAAACAAAAAAAATAGAATACTTATTCACAGCGGGTCAAATCAATGGAACCAGTGGATACGAAGAAGCAGCGGGTCAAGGATTACTAGCTGGAATCAACGCAGTAGTAAAACTTAACAAAAAAGACCCATTGATTTTAAAAAGAAACGAATCTTACTTAGGAGTACTAATCGATGACCTAGTCACCAAAGGAACTAGCGAACCTTACAGAATGTTAACCTCTCGTGCAGAATATCGTCTTTTACTTCGTCATGACAACGCAGACTTACGACTTCGCGAATATGGACATATCTATGGAACCATAACAGAAAAAATGTATCAAAACTATTTAAAAAGGAAAAAAGAAATCGAAGAATTAAAAGAATTTTTGAATCAAACCAAGTTAGAACTTACAGAAGAAACCAAAGAAAAATTTCAAGAAAAAGGTTTTCATTTACCTCCAAACAAAACCACATTTTTAGAATTATTAAAACGACCAGAAATAACAATAGAATTTTTAAACACCAGGAAAGAAATCCCTTTTTCAGAAGAAACAAAAGAAATAGTAAGCATAGACATTAAATACGAAGGATACATCAAAAAATGTGAAAAAGAAATAGAACGGATGTTAAAACTAGAAGAAAAACAAATACCTTACGACATTGACTACAACAAAGTAAAAAATCTTGCCAGTGAAGCAAGACAAAAACTAGAAAAAATACGCCCTCTATCCATTGGACAAGCAGCAAGGATAAGTGGAGTCAATCCCGCAGATATATCCATACTTGCGGTTTACTTAAAAAAGGAATATGCAAATGAATAAAGAAGAATTTATAAACTACACAAAAGAAATAGGAGTAAATTTAAAAGAAGAACAACTAGAACAACTAGAAATTTACAAAAACTTTCTAATAAAATACAATACGCATACAAATTTAACAGCAATCAAAGAAGAAAAAGGAATTTATTTAAAACACTTTTATGACTCTTTAACACTACACAAATACATAAAAGACAAAAAGAAACTATTAGATATAGGTTCAGGAGCAGGTTTTCCAGGAATGGTTCTAGCGATTACCAATCCCGAAAAACAATTTCTTTTACTTGACTCTAATCATAAAAAAATAAAATTCTTAAACGAATTAAAAGAAAAAATAAAAATAACCAATGTAGAATGTGTTCATGAAAGAGCAGAAAACTTTGTAAAAAAACACAAAGAAGAATTTGACGTAGTCACTTCTCGTGCCGTTGCAGAATTACGTATACTAACAGAACTATCTCTTCCTGCTTTAAAAATAGGCGGTTACTTTCTACCTATGAAAAGCAATATAGAAGAAGAATTAGAACATGCCAAAGAAACAATAGAGGTACTAAAAGGAAAAATAAAAGAAACCATTTCTTTTGAACTTCCTATAGAAAAAAGTAAAAGAACAATTTTAATCATAGAACATTTTAGCAAAACCGAAGAGAACTATCCAAGACCCTATGATAAAATAATGAAAAAACCATTGAAAAAAAGAATGAAATAAGATATATTTATAGTAGGCTAAAGGGGCTGATTAGTATGAACATGGATAAAAATATCCAAGAGATACCTATGGAGGATATTATTCCCAACAGGTTTCAACCAAGACTTGCATTCAATGAAGAAGGAATTAACGAGCTAGCAGAATCCATAAAACAACATGGGATTATACAACCCCTTGTCGTAAGAAGATTAGGAGAAAAATTTGAAATCATTGCAGGAGAACGACGTTACAAAGCTGCAACCATGGCAGGCTTAACAAAAGTACCTGTAATTATTTCAGACATTGATGATAACAAAAGTGCAGAGGTGGCTCTAGTGGAAAATATACAAAGAAGAAATTTAACCGCAATAGAAGAAGCAAAATCATATAAAAACTTATTAGACAGAGGATACTTAACCCAAGAACAACTAGCAAACAAAATGGGAGTATCACAAAGTTCAATAGCAAACAAACTCCGTCTATTAAATCTTGACGAAGAAGTCCAAGATGCGTTATTAAACGAAAAAATATCCGAGCGACATGCGAGAGCATTATTAACGCTTGAAAATAAAGAAGACCAAAAAAAATGGTTACAAAGAATTATCGCTGAGCGTATGACAGTTCGACAATTAGACATGGAGCTAAAAAAATTACAAGAAAATGGGGGAGAAGAAGAAAGTAGTATCCCTTTAGTAGACATCAATCCAAATATTGAAGACATCGTAAACAAAGCAGAAGATATCAATGTGATCCGTGAACCACATGATGTAGCTAGCATGTTACTCCCAGAAGGAGCTGTAAAAGAAGAACCAAAACCAGTAGAAGAAACACCTGCTCCTACCAAAATGCCAAACAAATTCTTTAATTTTTTAGAAGACGAGCAAGCAAACATGAGTGTAATTGAACCTGACGAAATCTTTAATATGTTTAATCAAAGTGAAATTCCAACAGAAACTTCTATATCAACAGAGGAGTCATTGGTAGAACAAACACCTATAGAAGAACAAGAAGAAAGCCAATCGATAGAACCACCAAGCGAACCAAAAGAAGCAAATGATGTAGAATTACTTGAAGATTTAGAAAATGTAGAACCAATTCCAACAGAAACTGCATTTATAGAAGAACCTACAATCAATCCATTTGCTGGATTGAACGAATTCATTCCAAATGAAAATATAGAAAAAGAAGCTATAGAACAAAATCCTACAGAGTCACCTATATTAACAGGAATAGATAACGAAATAAACCAAGAAGTCGAAACTCCAAATGTAGAAATACAACCAGAACTAGAACAAAATTCTATGGTAGAACCATCTGTCCCTACTTTGGATGAAATACAAGAAAAACCAGTTATAGAGCCTATTTTAAGTCCGATGGAACCAGAAAATATTCAAATACCAGCAGATCAACCAGTAGAAGAAATAGAAACTCCAATAGAAGAAAAAAATGAAATAGAAATGGTAGAAACTCATAGTCCGATAATAGAAACAGAAACTTCAAAAGAAGAAGGAAACACAAATAATGAAGAAATTGCGCCATTTAAATCTATATTTTTCAACACAGGTGAAGAAGAAATTGAACCAGTGGTAGAAGAGAAACCAGTAGAAACAAATACCATTGAAGAAGTAAAACCTGTAATAGAAGAACCATTAGTAGATCCTTTAGACAGCATTGTGACATTAGAACCTGGATACGAACAACGACAAAAAGAATTAGCGGGAAAAGATTTAAAAACCGCTATTAATGTAGTAAGAGCAACAATAACCGATTTAGAAGAAAGAGGATTTTTAGTAGATATAGAAGAAGCAGACTTAGAAGACATTTACCATATCACAATAAAAATCAATAAAAGTGATTTATAAAAAAGAAAAGAATAGTTAGAACCAACATTAAGTTTGTCTAGCTATTCTTTTTTATTCTTCGGTACGATCAATTCCCACATTTGTTGTCGTATTTCCTTCGCTTCCCTTAACATAATAAAATACTGCGGCATTTCCATCTTTAACAGGATCACCAGTAACTGGATCCTGTAAAATACCTACAATATTATCAGGAGTATCATACCAATGTGCTTCGGTATCTTTCAAATAATCCTCCATAGTTTCTATCCAAATATTTTTAGCCCACCGACTCGTTTCATTTCCTATTTCTCTTGCATCATCATATCCAAGCCAAATCATAAGCAACCCATCAGGATTATAACCTACAGTCCAATAATCCGTTTTAGTAGTTCCAGTTTTTAAGGCATACTTTTTGCTCATCTTATTAGCAATAGACAAAGCAGTTGGAGACGTATAACTTTGAAACTTAGAATTACTAGTATTTGTAAGCATTTCATTTAAAATATAAACATAATTAGAATTCAAAACCATCTTTTTTTTATTCTTATGCTCATACAAAACATTCCCATTCAAATCTTCCACTTTTTCTATAAAATAATTATCTGTTCTATAGCCGCCATTAGCAAGAGTAGTATAACCTTGGACATAATCAAGCATATTTAGTTCACTTGTTCCAAGAGCAAGAGAAGGATTTGCTGCCATCTCACCAGTAATTCCCATTTTCTTTGCAGTATCCACTAAAGTCTCTTCCCCCAAAAACAAATGTGTTTTCACGGCATAGATATTATCCGAATACGCAAGTGCTGCAGCCATAGTAATCTCCTTATTTGCATACAAATTATTATAATTCGCAGGACTATAAACTTTATTATTAGAAAAAACAAAATTCGTATACTCACTCATAAACTTAGAAGAACTAGTCATTCCGTTTTCTAAAGCAGCATAATAAAGAAAAGGTTTCATAGTAGAGCCCACTTGTCGTTTTGATTGAAGCGCTCGATTGAACTGACTCTCTGCATAATTCATTCCACCTGTCAAAGCTCGTACAGCTCCACTCTCAGGATCTACTAAAACACTCGCAATTTGCATTGCCTCATCCGTCACTTGATTCAAAATAGACTCTTCTAACTTGGTTTGAGCATCCATATCCAAAGTTGTATAAATTTTTAAACTTCCAGAATCCAAAAGAGAAGTAGGAATGCCTGGTAATTTTTCTAACTCTTTTAAAACTGCATCTTGGTAATACATAAGCATTTGTAAATTATTCGTTTCTCTCTTCCCATAAATCGAAACAGGATTTACAAACAATTGATGATAAGTTTCCTCATCAATCAATTCATTATTTAGCATAGTAAGAGCAACCACTTTTGCACGCTCAATACAAGCATCATAATGGTTCACTGGATTAAAACGACTAGGATTTTTAGGAATACCAGCAAGCATAATCGCTTCCTCTAAAGTTAACTCACTTGCATCCTTATCAAAATAATAGCGACTAGCATTCATAATTCCATAATTTCCAGCTCCAAAATTAATAGTATTCAAATATCCCTCTAAAATCGCATCCTTATCATAATGGACTTCCAATTCCAAAGTTAAAAAAGCCTCTTCAATCTTCCGTTTCCAAGTTTGATCAAAATCCAAATACATATTTTTAATATATTGTTGACTAATGGTAGAAGCACCTTGTACAATGGTATGATTTTTAATATTGGTCATCATTGCTTTCGCAATTCGTAAATAATCAAATCCTTGGTGTTTATAAAAATTTTTATCCTCTACACTAATCACTGCATTCACCAAATGAGTAGAAATATGTTCCAAATTAACCCATTCGCTTGTTCCACTCCCCTGATAAATTAAAGTATTCTCTCGATCATAAATATACATTTGACCGATATTAGCAAGCTCCAATTTGGGACTAAAATACGCATAGGCGTACAAACCTGTCATAACAATTAGAAAAGCAACAAACAAAAAAACACTAGATTTTACAAGAAATTGTAATTTTCGCATGGTCATTCACCATTTTTAGTATGGAAAATTATAAAATAAATATAAGCAAGTAAACAACAAAAATGAATATTTCCAAAAAAAATATATATTCTATTAAAAAAACTACAAAATCCAATAAAACACAAAACCCTTGCTTTATTTCCTGTCAGGCCTAACAATCATTTTATAAAATACCAACAAGAAAGGAGAAAAAATATGAATCAAGAAAAGATTGGCAAATTTATCGCTGAATGTAGAAAAAAGCAAAAGAAAACACAAACAGAACTAGCAGAAAAATTAGGGGTATCCGACAGAACCGTTGGAAACTGGGAAAATGGCAGGAATATGCCAGATTTATCATTATTTAAACCATTATGTAATGAACTAGCTATTTCTTTAAACGATTTAATGAGTGGAGAAAAAGTAACAGAAAAAGAATACCAAGAAAAATTAGAAGAAAATATTATCAATACCATTCATTACACCAACAAGAAAATAGAAAGAAAAAATAATATTCTTAATGTACTCATAATAATCTTTGGAACATTCATTTCCGTTACAGCACTAGCAATATTTCCAAGTGAAAGTAGTTGGGGAGCCATTTATTCGATTTTTGGAATAATCGTTTCCTCAGTAGGAATAAGTAAATTCACAAAACGGATTCCATATGGAAAAAGAATTCTATGCAATATTAGTTATTTTGTTCTCTTTCTTTTTGCATTTTTCTTAATCGATTATATTGGGGTAGTAAACATGAAGCAAGCACCAAGATATTCAATAATGAAAATTACAGGAGAAGACATGGTTTATTACGATACACTTTTTTTTGATGTAGTAAGATGTAATAAAAACAAAGAAAACGAAACATTTAAAATAATAAAAAATCAAAAATACGATAGAGAAAACATAGATACTTTTTGCAAATAAAAATCGAATTATTATAGGAAACATCTTTGGATGTTTTTTTCATTAAAAATAAAAGTTGAAATCAAGTCTAATTATTAGTATAATGACCTAGAAAAAAGAGGTGTTCCTCATGGATTACAAAACATTTGAATTTAGCTTACTAAAAAATGACCAAGAAATACACAAAGAAATATACAGAAATCAAAGTGAAAACGAGAAAACAATACAATTTGATTGTTTAGGATACCAAACCACATTGGATTTAGAAACCGAGACCTTTACACGGAGCAATGACGAATATGAATTTTTCCTTGCCTTCCAAAAAAAATGTTGTACAATACACTTAAAAAGAGAAAAATTAGATTTTGACATTCAAGTAGATGAGTGTGAATTAACAATTGCAAATAATAAAATCATTTTAGAGTATAGTATAGAAACAGAAGATGCAAAAAACAAATTGCTATTTATAAGGAAGGATGAAACCCATGAATAAAGAACTAAAACAAGTGATCAGCGAAATCAAAAAAGAAGAAATACCAGTAGAGCTAAAAATATCCAATCGACCAGATTTATGTGATTATCAATACGATGGAATCTTTGGACTTGCAAAAGAAATGCATAAAAATCCTTATGAATTAGGAATAGAAATCGTAAATAAACTAGAAGAGAATCCCACTTGCAAAGAAAAGTTTTCCAAAATAGAATGTGTACGACCAGGATTCATCAATTTCACCTTAAAGGACTCTTACATCAATGAATTATTATCCAAAATGATTACAGAAGAAAAATACAATATCTCCATGCCAAAACAAGAAACCATTGTAATCGACTATGGCGGAGCCAATATAGCAAAACCGCTTCATGTAGGTCACTTAAGACCTGCAATTGTAGGAGAATCGATAAAACGAATTTTAAAATACATGGGACAAAATGTCATTTCTGACGTCCACTTAGGAGACTATGGACTACAAATGGGCCAAGTAATTTATGGATTACAACAAGAAAATATTTCTCCAAAAGAAATTACTTTAGAAAAATTAGCAACTCTCTATCCCAAAATAAGTGGACTATGCAAAGAAGATGAAACTATAAAAGGAATCTGTGAAAACATTACCAAAGAATTACAAGATGGAAAACAAGAATACCAAGAATATTTCAAAGAAATACTAAACATTTCCAAACAAGATATCAAAAAAATGTATGATTATCTAGGAGTTCATTTTGATTTATGGTTAGGAGAATCCGATGCCTACAAATATATTCCAGAATTAACCGAAGAATTAAAAAAACAAAATCTAATAGAAACAAGCGAAGGGGCCAAAGTCATTCATGTAACAAGTGAAACAGACTCTTTGGAAATTCCACCATTAATTTATCAAAAATCAAATGGCGGCTATTTATATGGAACAACGGATTTAGCGACCATTTATCAAAGAGAGATAGACTACAAACCAAATAAAATTTTTTATATAGCAGACAAAAGACAAAATCTTCATTTCACCCAAGTATTCCGTGTAGCAAAAAAATTAGAAAAAACCAAAGAAATAGATTGTGAATTTTTAGGCAATGGAACCATTAATGGTAAAGATGGGAAACCATTTAAAACCAGAGCTGGAGATACGCCAAAATTAGAAAATTTATTTAATGAAATCAAAGACATATTCTTAAAAGATGAACTACACAATGAAAACTATACAGAAGAAGATTTAGACAAAATTGTCAATTCTGTAATCAAATTTGCAGATTTACAAAATAGTCGAGAAAAAGAATATATATTTGATATCGAAAAATTCTCTAAAACTACAGGAAAAACAGGACCATATATCTTATATACTTATGTAAGAACAAAAAAAATTATTAAAAACAATGAACAATATATAGACAAGTTATCAAAAACAATATATAATGTTCACGACCGAGAATTAAGAATGAAATTACTAGGATTAGAAGAAGCATTGAACATGGCTTTCAAAACTAGAATGTCCTCAGGTCTTGCTAATTTTCTTTATGAAATTTGCGTATTAGTGAATGCATTTTATGAAAACAATCATATTAATAATCTAGAAGACAATAAAAAGAAAACCGATTGGGTCACTTTACTTGATTTAACAACAAGAATAATAAAAGATTTGTTAGATTTATTAGTAATAGAAATCCCATCGAAAATGTAGGAGGAAAAGAAAATGAATTTAAAAGATTTTACTAAAGAAGAGTTAGAAACTATGTCTTATGATGATATCGCCTACCATTTATTAAATGAAAAGAAAAAACAAATGAAAATTATTGATTTATTCAATGAAATCGGATCATTAATTGGTTTATCATCACAAACAATTGAAGACAAAATAGGTGATTTCTTTGAAATGTTAACCTTAGACAAAAGATTTATCATGTTAGATGATGGTTCTTGGGACTTGCGAGTTCGTCATGCGCAAAATATTATTATTGATGAAGAGGAAGAAGATATCACTGCTGATGAATTAGAAGAAATAGAAGACCAAGAAGAAAATGAGGATTTGTTTTACGATGAAGACGAAACCGAGGATAGAGATGATGATTTAAAAGATTTAGTTGTAATTGACGAGGATGAAGAAGACGGAATGTTATAACTATTCTTTTTTCTTTTAAAAAATAGAGGGAGAAGAACAAATGGAAGAACGTTTAGAGGCGGTATTAAAAAGATACCATGAGATAGAAAATGAATTAATGAATCCAGAAATCATGCAAGATTTTAAAAAGATAAACACACTTTCTAAAGAACAAAGAACTTTAGAAGAATTAGTGAAAAAATACGAAGAATACAAAACAACACAAAATGTTATTAAAGAAGCAAAGAGTTTAATAAATGACTCGGAACTACGTGAAATGGCTGAACTAGAATTAATTGAAAATCAAGAAAAATTAGAAGTCATTACTAAAGAATTAGAAATTTTATTAATTCCTAAAGATGAAAATGATGGAAAAAATGTTATTATGGAAATTCGAGGAGCAGCAGGAGGAGACGAAGCGAATATATTTGCAGGAGACTTATTCCGTATGTATACGTACTATGCAGAAAAAAACAATTGGAAAATAGAAGTCATCAACGAAATTCCTGGAACCAGTGGAGGATTTTCTCAAGTAGAATACATGGTAAAAGGTGAAAATGTATACTCCAAATTAAAATACGAAAGTGGAGCACATCGTGTACAAAGAGTACCAGAAACAGAATCACAAGGAAGAGTACACACATCAACAGCAACCGTAGCAGTCATGCCAGAAGTCGAAGATGTAGATATTGAAATCAAAGAAAGTGACTTAAAAATAGATGTATATCATTCAAGTGGAGCGGGAGGCCAATCAGTAAACACTTCCAATTCAGCAGTTCGAATTACACATCTACCAACCAATACGGTAGTAACATGCCAAAATGAACGAAGTCAAATGAAAAATAAAGAACAAGCTATGTCAATATTAAAAGCAAAAATTTATGATAATTTAGAACAACAAAAAAATAGTGAACTAACAGCAGAACGAAAAAGTAAAATTGGATCAGGAGATCGTTCTGAAAAAATAAGAACCTATAATTATCCACAAAATCGTGTCACTGACCATAGAATAAACTTCTCTATCATGGAACTAGACAGAGTCATGGATGGAGCATTAGAGCCAATCATCACAGCATTAATCACAGAAGACCAAAGAAGAAAACTAGAAGGCGAATAATGTTTACAAACAAAACATTAACAGAAAAAGACATAGAATTATTAAAAGAAAAATATAGAAACAACTATATAGAGCAAATAGAAAAAGTAAAAAAAGGATATCCAGTACAATATTTGATAGGGAATGTAGACTTTTTAAACACCAATATAGTAGTCAATGAACAAGTTTTAATTCCACGATTTGAAACCGAATATTTAGTAGAAAAAATTTTGAAAAAGGTAGAAAAATACAAACAAAATCCTTTATCTTGCTTAGATATTTGTACAGGAAGTGGTTGTATAGCGATAGCAATGGCCAAAAATACAAACTTTAAAATCAAAGGGATAGATATTTCAAAAGATGCATTAAAAGTAGCAAAAGAAAATCAAAAAAGAAACGAAGTAAAAATAGAATGGGAACAAAAAGATATACTAAAAAACGAAACAATAGCAGATTATGAAATAATCATAGCGAATCCGCCTTATATAGATAAGGAAGAAGAAGTGGACCCAGTAACAAAATACGAACCTCAAATTGCCTTATTTGCAGAAGAAAAAGGACTTCTTTTTTACAAAAAAATTTTAAAACAAATAAAAAACACGCCAAAATTAATTGCCTTTGAAATTGGCGAAAAACAAAAGGATACCATTACAGAATTTGCAAAATCCGCTTTTCCCAATGCAAAAATCACAATAGAGCAAGATTTATGTGGGAAAGATAGATATCTATTTATAGAACAATAAAGTCAAGTTGATATAGAAATCTTTTACAAAACTTGACATTTGATACTAGAAACGATAGAATGAGAATAGAATTAGTAACAAGAAGTCACTTACGAGTCACACAAAAAGAATAAAATGTTATTAATAAAGGAGTAAAAGAAATGATTCAGTTTATTTATTATGCTTTATTTATTGTCACTCTTTTATACGGGTTGTACTTTGTGGTCACTGGATTTTTAGCATTTAAACATGAAGAAACAAAAGTACGTGCGTATAGGGCAAGGACAAAATTTGCGGTATTAATTGCAGCTAGAAATGAATCGCAAGTTATAGGAGATTTAATTAAAAGTTTAAAAGATCAAAATTATCCTGAGGATTTATATGACATTTATGCATTAATCAACAATTGTACAGACAATACATATGATGTAGCAAAAAAAGCAGGTGCAAAAACAGTAAACGTAACAGTTCCTGTAAAATCAAAAGGAGACGTATTAAAATTTGCCTTTAAAAAATTAAAGAAAAAAGATTATGATGCATACATTGTTTTTGATGCAGATAATGTAGTCCATCCAGAATTCTTAAAAATCATGAACAATACGTATCAATCAGGTTATAAAGTAGCACAAGGAAGAAAAGATAGTAAAAATATGGAAGACAATTGGTTAAGTGCAAGTTATTCTTTATTCTATTACATTCAAAATTTCTTCTTTAACAAAGCTCGTATGAAAGTGGATGCTGCCGCCGCAATTAATGGAACAGGTTTCATGGTAGCAAAAAGTGTCATCGAAGAGGGATTTGATCCAAAGACTGTAACAGAAGATATAGAATTATCCATCATATGTGTACTAAGAGGACATAAAATTGCTTACATAGAAGATGCAATCACTTATGACGAACAACCGACGAAATTTGTCGATTCATGGCATCAAAGAAGTAGATGGAGCAAAGGAATCATTGAATGCAGTCGTCTTTACAGAAGAGAATTGCTCGCGAAATGGATAAAAGATAGAGATTTTTCTAGTTTTGACAAATTTATGTTTAGTATTGCCCCATACATTCAAATATTAGGAGTAATACTAACTTGCGTATTGGGAGTTTTCTATGTTTTAGGAATAGAATTAAACGATGTATTCTCTTACTTCTTCTCTCTAGGATTCATTTGTTTCGCGATTGGTTATCTTGGAGAAGTCATTATCAATATGTTTGTAAGTCTTTATTACAAAAGAGATTTATATGAAAATATTCATGGAATATTCTTATTCATGTTATTTATGTTATCATGGATACCAATCAATGCTATATGTTTGTTCAAAAAAGATTTAAAATGGGTAGAAATTTCTCACAATCGTAACGCAAATTTAGATCGTTTAGTGAATGAAAACAATTAATTGAATAAAAAAACAAAAAATAAGACATAATTATTTAGGTGATAAAAAATGAAAAAAATAATTATAGTCTTATTTTTATTTACTATGATTTTATTTATAAACAAAGGAAAAGAAGAATACATCATTCCAGATAGTGCAATAAGACTTCGTGTCATAGCAAATTCCAACACATTTGAAGATCAAGCAACCAAAATGGAAATCAAAAACAATATAGAAGATTTACTAAAAAACGATCTGATCAACATGCAAAACAAAAAGGACGCAGAACAACTCTTAAACAATAAAATTCCTGAAATTAAAAATATGATCAACAACTATAACCTTACATACAAAATAAATTATGGGCAAAACTACTTTCCTGAAAAAAGTTACAAAGGAATTAAGTACGAAGAAGGAATGTATGAATCCTTAGTAGTAACCTTAGGAGAAGGAGCAGGAGAAAATTGGTGGTGTGTTTTATTTCCACCCCTTTGTTTAATGGATGCAACTGCAAGTGAAGCAAAAGACGTAGACTATCAATTTTTTGTAAAAAATATGTTTGAAAAATACATGTAATGAGAAACACTTCCTCTTAGTATGATTTACTAGGAGGATTTTTTATGATAGAAATCATATCATTATTCATTATTGCGATTGCCTTAAGTATGGACACATTTTCCTTATCTCTTGGAATAGGAACATCCAATTTATCCAAACGAAAATGTTTTCTATTCTCCATTTTAGTAGGAGCATTTCATTTTTTCATGCCCTTACTTGGGACCATTTTAGGGAAAAAATTAGTAACATTTTTCATGTTAAAAAGTAATTTTTTATTAGGAGTCATTTTAATTTATTTAGCCATAACCATGTTAATTGAGATTATCCATCCTGACGAAAAAGAAAAGAAAATGAACATTATGAACATGTTACTACTAAGTCTAAGTGTGTCCATCGACTCCTTTTCAACAGGAATAGGTCTAAATGCTATAACAAGTAACATGTTTCTTGCTGTTATTATATTTTCAAGTGTAAGTTTTTGTTTTACTTATTTAGGTTTATTAATTGGTAAATATGCGAGTCGTCTTCTAGGAACTTATGCAACTATCTTTGGGGCCCTTTTATTAATTATCATTGGAATCACTCATTTGCTTCATTTTTAATTTTTAGAAACGCAACACTATGATGAAAAATAGCAAATAGCACGTTTACAATTTAGAATCTTTAAAAACGAAAAAAACTTGTAAAAGTATTCTAAATTTGACATTTTTCTCATAAAATTATATAGTAAAAATGAATGAAGGAATAGTGATAAAATGCAAAAATTAATCATTCAAGGGGGACATGAACTATCAGGAACAATAAAAATCAATGGTGCAAAAAATAGTGTCGTAGCCTTACTACCTGCTGCTATTTTATCAGAAGAAGAAACAACCCTTTATAATGTACCAAATATTACAGATGTAACCGTATTAAAACAAATAATAGAATTATTAAATGGGACGATAACAGAACACGAAGGATCATTAAAAATAAACAGTAGAAACATTAAAAATACAATCATACCTCAAGAACTTTCTGGTAAATTAAGAGCTTCCTATTATTTTATGGGAGCCTTACTTGCCAAGTTCAAACACGTAGAAATTTATTTTCCTGGAGGATGTAACTTTGGAGCGCGTCAAATTGACTTACACTTAAAAGGATTTGAAGCACTGGGAGCAACTATTACCATGGAAGAAGACAAATTTATAATTGATGCCAAAGAGCTAGTTGGAAATAAGATTTATTTAAACATTGCCAGTGTTGGAGCAACGATTAATCTTATGCTTGCAGCTACCAAAGCCAAAGGCGAAACGATGATTTACAATGCAGCAAAAGAACCAGAAATTGTGAATGTAGCAACATTTTTAAATAATATGGGAGCTAGTATCACGGGAGCAGGATCTAGCACGATTAAAATAACGGGAGTAGAAAAATTAAAAAGTGCTATTATTGATGTAATTCCTGATCGAATTGAAGCAGGAACGTATATAATTGCGGGAGCCCTACTTGGAAACAATTTAAAAATAACCAATATCATCCCAGAGCACATAGCAGCATTACTCGTTAAACTAACGGAAATGGGAGTAAACTATCAACTAGGGACCAACGAAATCCTCATCAATCAATGTAAAAATTTAAAACCAATTGATATCAAAACAGGAGTTTATCCTGAATATCCGACAGATTTAGCTCAACCCATATGTGTTTTACTAGCAAGTGCCAGTGGAATATCCCATGTAGAAGAAACCATTTATGAAAAACGAATGGGTCATGTAGAATATTTAAAGAAAATGGGAGCCAACATAGAAATCAATGAAAACAAAGAAACCATAATAGGTCCAACCATTTTTCATGGAACAGAAGTAAAAGCCAGCGACTTACGTGCAGGAGCAACGTTATTTCTAGCTGCTTTAACAGCGAAAGAACAAACAATTATTACGAATGTTGAATACATTTTACGAGGATATGAAAATATTGTAAAAAAATTATCAGCGGTAGGTGCTAACATCCGAATAGAAGAAATAGAATAGTAGTAGAAAACTACTATTTTTTTATGGAGGACAAAAATGAAATACAAAATTGGGTTAATCATCATAATCGGAGTAATTTTAACTTCGTTCATTTATTTTCATACAACAGAAGACAAACTAAATGTATTGGCACTAGGAGATGGAATTTCTACGGGTATGACCATTTATCATGTAGAAGGATATGATTACAACGAATACTTAACAGAAGCTTTAAACGAAGAAAACAATTTAGGAAATTTTTACCGATATTTCAATGAAGTCGATGAGACTGCACATAATTTAGTAACAAAAATAAATAACAACATCACAAGCATTGATAAAAAAATACAACTAAAACAAGCCATTAAAGAAGCAGACATTATTACCATTTCGCTTGGAATGGATGAATTAAACAACTATGCTAAAAAAAATACACTTGGATCGACCAAAATTAATGGTTTCTTAAATAAATATGAAGAAGTTATAAATATATTAAGAAGACTAAACGATAAAAAAATATATAGTATTGGTTTGTACCAAAGTCAGTTAATCAATCAAGCAAAAATAACAAAAATTAATGAAGAATTAAAAAAAATCGCTGAAAAATACAAGATAGAATTTATTAACATTGAAGAAATAACAGAACACAAAGACTTTTTTCTTCAAAAAAACAATTATTATGTAAATTACAAAGGACAAGAATTTATATACAATAAAATTAAAGAAACTAGAGACAAAAACACAATGATAATTGTATAAAAAGATTGACTTATGAAACAAATGCGAGTAAAATGCAGTAGAAAAGCGAAGAGAAGAAATATGAAAAAAAGAAAATCATTAATAAATAGTTTAAATAGAAGAGAAAACGAATATATACCTTACCCATTAAAAAAAATATATTTCCCTTCTAGTAGGCAAACACCAAGAGTTCCAGAAGAAGATTTGTTTATTCATTTGGAAAACAGCAATTTAAAAGGTAAAAATATAATTGGAGATTTAAATCCTCTAGTATGTAATGGGTACCAATATTTTTTTTGTTATTCTGAAGACACATTTGATGAAGAATACAAAAAAGAATATCCAGACTATTTTTTAGATCCAAATGCTCCAGAAGATGTAAAGATTTTATATTATAACATACGGTATATTGCATTGATAGATGAAAAAGACCAAAAATATCTTTATTATTGTAAAAAATATTTAGATTATGAAAACTACTTAAAATATTATGAATTTTTAAGAGGAAAATATTTAGGTAATTTTAACATCCAACCTAGTGATCTTTTAAAAATACAATTGACTGAAAAGTTTGGAATAGAAGGTGCAAGGTATATATTTGAAAAAGCAAGAACGAAGCCTCAAAATTTTTATGCGATTCTAAGAAGTGAAATCAAAGAAGAACCTCTTGTCTGCTATAATCCATATCCTTCTTTAACAAATGTAGATAATAATCAAGAAGCAGAATTGGCTTTGGCATTAATAAAAAAGTATAGTACAGAAACGAAAGATTTATTTTAAACATACAATAAAAATAGACTTGCCAATTTGTACATATATGATATAATACGAAAAGAAAGAAATTACTATGCCCAAAAGGTGGGTATGGCGAAAGGAGCGAAATATGAGAGCAAATATTCATCCAGAAATGAAAGAAACAACAATTAAATGTGCCTGCGGAGCTTCATTTAAAACAAGATCTATAAAAGAAAACATCGAAGTTGAAATTTGTAGTGAATGTCATCCTTTTTATACAGGAAAACAAGGAAATACAAAAAGAACTGGAAATATTGAAAAGTTTAACCGTAAATATGGTTTAAATGAAGAAAAGAAAGCTGCGTAAGCAGTTTTTATATGCTATAATTTTGATGTGTGAGAAAAATGAAAAAAATAGAGAAAAGAAAAACAAAAGAAATTATAGAAAAATGGATTAATACCGAAAAAATAAAAAGATTTGGTGATTTTCTATTCTGTAAAATAAAATACAAAGCAAGCAGCAAAGACTATAAATATTTTGAAATGTATAAAATGAGTAATTTTGAACGAAAGACATATATTACGAAAGGAAAAAATAACGAGTTAATAAAAAAATATAACAATCCAAAAAGAATGAAGCTTTTAAACAATCCTTTAGAATATCATAAAACGTTTACTAAATTTTTAAATCGTGAATGGATAGAACTAAATCAATTAAAAAGTTTTAAAAGTTTTTGTACTCAACACAAAGAAATCATTGCCTACTCTAATAAAAAAACGAAACACATAGTACTTGAAAATAAAAATATAGAAAAGTTATACAAAGAATTAAAAGAAAAAAAATATATTCTTATAGAAGAAAAAGTAAAAACAACAGGAACATTAAAAAAGATTTCTCCAACTTCTGATGTTTATATTAAAATAATAACTTTATTAGGAAAAAGTTTATTAGCAATACTCTCTATTGAAGAAGAACAAGAAAAAATAATTGCTTCCATTAACATAGAAAAAGGAACCATTTTTCATGCAGCAGAAGACAATGAAAGAAAGAAACATGAAGTTCATCCAAAAACAAAAAAAGAAATTTTAGGAATCACAATTCCCAATTGGGAACATATAAAAGAGACTTGTGAACTTGCCTGTTTAGAAGTTCCAGAGATAGGCTACATAGAATGGACATTTGCAATTGGAGAAAAAAGAATTTGTCTAATCCATGCAAGTGCAACCCCGTCTTATGAACTCTACCAAAGAGTCCCTCATCTAGAACATGATTTAGGAATAGTTCCCATAATAAAACAAGGAGAAGAAAGGAAAATTGAAAATGAAAATAGCAATAGCAAGTGATCATAGAGGAGAACAATACAAAAAAGAAGTCATAGAATATTTAACAAGTAAAAAGTATGAAGTGATAGATTGTAGTCCAGAAAACACTCCTACAGACGATTATCCAGACTTTGCATTTCAAGTATGCAAAAAAGTAGTAGAAAAAGAGGCAGAAATAGGAATTTTAGTTTGCAGAACAGGGATTGGAATGTCCATTGCTGCCAACAAAGTTCATGGAATTCGTTGTGCCAAGGTAAACTCCGTAGAAGATGCAACACTATGTAGAAACGATAATGGAGCCAATGTCATGACATTTAATTTCACGGATGGAATAGACAAGATAAAACAATACATAGATGCTTTTTTAAGTGCAGAAGTATTAAATGACGAAAGACATCAAAGAAGAGTAAATAAAATCATAAAATACGAAAATGGAGAATACAATGAATTATAAGATGTTAATCTATGTATTAAACATCATGCTGTGCACATTTGCATTAACTGGTCTCAACTTTGAAAAAATAATCAAGAAAAACAAAATAATAGAAACAAGAATTTTAGCAACAATACTAAGTCTTATTCTAGCATATCTATTAACCAACTTTATATTTGACTTTTTAAACTTTAGTAAAATAATCTAAAGGAGGACAAAATGAAAAATAAAATTCTTCTAGTAATCGTAGTCATTTTAAGTTGTATAACAATGGTAGTGATCGAAGTAAAGAAAAAGCAAGATCACTCTTTTTTTGGCTCAGAAGCGGAAGAAAAAGAGCCTACAATCAATGTAAAAGACAAAGAAGATAACATAAAAAACATCAATTTAGAAGAATATTTAATAGGAGTTCTAGCAGCTGAAATGCCAGCCTCTTTTCATGAAGAAGCTTTAAAAGCCCAAGCGGTTGCTTCCAGGTCGTATGCTGCTTATAAAATCAAAACCAATCAAAACCAAGAATATGATATTTTAACAGATGTAACCAATCAGTCCTACATAACAAAAGAAGAAATGCAAGAAAAATGGGCATCAGAATATGAATTTTATTTAAGCAAAATAACAAATGCTGTAAATAGTACCAAAGGAGAAGTCATGTATTATGATAATGAAATCATCGAAGCGTTTTACTTTGCAATGAGCAATGGCGCAACAGAAGATGCCCAAAGTGTATTTGCAGAAAATCTTCCCTACATTAAATCCGTGTCTTCTACGTGGGACAATGAATCTTTAAATAATTTTATTGTAAAAGCAACTTTTACCAAAGAAAAATTTTGTGAAGCATTAGCCTTAGAAAATTGTACGACAATTAACATAAATAACACCAATCGTTCTTCAACAAATCGAGTCAACAAAATTACAATCAACAATCAAGAATTTAAAGGAACAGACCTTCGAAAAAAATTGAATTTACGTTCTACTGATTTTACAATTGAAATAGGAGAGAAAAACATTGACATAACCACCAAAGGTTATGGGCATGGAGTAGGAATGAGTCAGTATGGTGCAAATGGTATGGCAAAAGAAGGATATACCTACAAAGAAATTTTAAATTATTATTATAATGAAATTACAGTAAATAAAATAGTATAAAACTTTTTCTTTTGGGAGAAACTACCTATTAGGAAGGTGAGAGAATGACCAAAAGAAAGTTGAAAGGATATGTAAAACCAGCAATATTTTTTATAAGTATGAGTATCTTATTTTTGTCTTTAATGTTGATGACAAAAAATATGAAACCGAAAGAAGGACCAGAAGGAGAAGATTCGTATGTAATCAACTCCATAATTGATGTGGTAACACCTGTTGTAGAAACGACAGAAGAAGTAAAAATCATAAAACCTTACACTAGTGATAAAGTAGCAATCAACAAAACATTTTACACAAAAGATGATACAGAAGAACAACAACAAAATTCTTTAATCTACTATGAGAATACCTACTTACAAAATAGTGGAGAAATCTATGCAAGTGACGAAGAATTTGATGTGATTTCTGTACTAGATGGAACAATTGTAGATATCAAACAAGACGAATTATTAAATACAATAGTTTATGTATCACACAATAGTAACCTAACAACTATTTACTATGGTTTAAAAGATGTCAATTTAAAAGTAAATGATACCATTAAACAAAATGATATTATTGGTAAAAGTAATCAAAATAAATTTTGTAAC
Source organism: uncultured Mycoplasmatota bacterium (assembly GCA_947649365.1). Taxonomy (GTDB): domain Bacteria; phylum Bacillota_I; class Bacilli_A; order RF39; family UBA660; genus MGBC108787. The sequence continues at coordinate 48,533 of CANSRH010000006.1, forward strand.
AAACCATATTCTATGCTATTTGAAGTCAATTACAATGGCAAAGTAATCGATCCTGAAAATTTCTATACTATGGATATAAAAGAATTAAATTAAGAATAAAATAACCCCCAATAACAATATAGTTGTATAGGGGGTTGTTTACATAAATGAATCAAATAGTAATAACAAGAATAAAAGAAGAAGCGATTTATCTAATAAAAACAGAAAAAACCATTCGCGAAGTGGCAAAAGATTTTAAAATAAGTAAAAGTACATTACACAAAGATATGCAAAAAAGATTAAAAGATATTTCTCCTCAATTAAACGAAAAAGTACAAAAAATTTTAAAAAAGCATAAAAAGGAAAGACATATAAAGGGAGGAATAGCAACAAAAGCACTCTATGCACAAAAGGAGAAAGAAAATGAAAAAAAGAGAATTTATAATCAATGTTTGTGATAGCAATTTTTTACTTTATGATAAAACAAAAGAAGAAACCATTAGTAAAGATTTTAAAAGTTTAAAAGAAGATCAAATAATCAACAGTGAACTATTAAAAGAAGAAATGTCTCTTTTATTAAAACAAAATCATATTCATATTCCTCTTTTTGGTTGGGACGTAACTTTTATAAAAAGTCAAAAATTAAATCCAATTATGACAGAAAAATACAAAGAAATATTTTCAGATTATTTTCGTAAAATAAAAGAAGTAAATATAGAAGACATAATCAATTTTGAAAAAGATAGCAGTTTTTTAAATTTAACAGACAGCTATATTGATTATTATTTTTTAAAGAAAAATAAAAGTAAACTCATAAGAATACATCCAGAAATATTTAATGATAATTATAACAAAATAATAAATTATATTATTACAAATATTTATAAACCTGAAAAAATGATAGTATTTGGAACTTTATCAGACATATCTAAATATGCGGAGAATATTAATAAAAATTATGGAATCAATGTAACATTTCCTGAATACCATTCTCATTTTATAATAGAAGAATACAAAAAATGACAAATTTTGTATTTTTTTTATAAATTTATGGTATAATTGCAAATAGTAAACTAGGTGAGGGAGAAGTTATGATTAGAATAGTAGTTATTGAAGATGATAAAGACACACAAGCTCATATTAAAAAGATAATAAGAGAACTGGACTTTTTAAAAGAGGAAGAAATACAAATTGATTATTTCACAAAATATACAAATCAATTAAAAGAAATGATTATGGATACTACAGAACACAAAATTTATATAGTAGACATTAAGTTAGAAACAAAAGTTAGTGGTATCGATATAGCTAAATTTGTAAGAGAAAATGATTGGGAAAGTGAAATTATTTTTATAACGAATCATGATAAGATGTTTGAAACAGTTTATCGCAGTGTGTATGAAGTATTTGACTTTATAGAGAAATTCCATGAAATGGAGCAAAAACTTAAAAAAGATTTAAAAGTAATTTACAAAAGGAATTTTGATAACAAAATGTTTAGATATAGAAATAATAACTTTAGTATACAAATTTATTATCGTTCTATTACTCATATTTATAGAGATAAAGAAACTAGAAAAATTATAATTAATACCAATAAAACAAATTACGCAATTATTATGCCTTTAACAGATATACTAAACTTCTTAGATGATAGATTCAGAATTGTACATAGAGCTTGTATCGTTAATAACGATAGAGTAGAAGCTTATAATTGGTCAAAAGGTTTCTTTATGTTAGATACTGGAAAGAAAGTAGAAATGTTATCAAAGAAATATAAAAAGGAGATTGAGGAATACAATGAACGAAATAATTGACATTTTTTATTATGTTATAGCTATTTTTATTAGTATAACATTTTACAATATTTTTTATAGTAAAATTAATAGCAAAAAATTAGAAATTCAAAGAAAAACAATTATAATAATTTTTTGTGCAACAATATTGAATTTAGTAAACATACGGTACAGTCCATTAGCGATAAAAATTATTTTTAATACTATATTGTTATGTATTGAACTAAAACTAATATTTAAAGACAACTGGAAAACTACAATAACAACTCATATTTTTATTTATTTGTTTTTACAGTTATTAGAAATTATAATTACAAATTTACTATTATCTTTAAATATACTAACAAGTAATGATACTGCAAATTCATTAACTTTTATGAATCTATTTCTGACAATTTTAATAAGTGTTATTGGATATATATTCTTTTTAATACCTATAGTGAAATTACTATTTCAAAAAGTTATCAATTTCTTTATAGAAAATCATACTACATATAACATACTATATATAATTTATATTACTATTGTTATTTTAAGCTTAATAAATATACAGAATTTTGCAAATAGTAATTCTATTTCTCTAATATTTTTTCTATGTTTAGTATTTATAATTCTTTTTGTTTCCAATATAAAATTAATATATCATAGTGAAATATTAGAGGCATCTAATAAAAATTTGATAGATTACAATGATAATTATGGAAAGTTTTTAGATGATTATAAAATATATAAACATAACATAAACCATAAATTATCTGCTATGAAATCCTATGGAAACAAAAAAATAAATGCTTTAATTGATGATTTATTACAAGAAGAAACAAATTTTAGTATTAAAAATAATGAATTATACAATATTCCAAATGGTATAAAAGGAATAGTGGCTAGAAAATTGTATAATAAAGATTATAATATATTAATTAATAATAAAATAAAAAAAGACCCTTTTAGTAAATTAGAAGCAAGATCATTTAATAGTATATCCGAATGTATAGGAATTGCATTAGATAATGCAATAGAAGCAAGTCAAGAGACAGAGGATCCAATAATAATTATGGACTTGTTTGAAGATAATAACAATTTATATTTAAAAATAGGAAACAATTATTGCAATAGCATTGATTTAGACAATATAGGAAATAAATACTATTCAACTAAAAACCGTGGAAGTGGATTAGGATTATTTTCAATAAAACAAAATAAACTAGTAAAAGAAAAAATAGAAATTATCAATGATTTTTATTATATAGAATTACAAATAAAAAAAGCACGCTAATTATTTTAAAGCGTGTTTTATTATAGCATTTCTTTTGGACAATCGGTTTCATCCCAAGCTAGTAAAAAAGTAAATGTAGATACACCATTATTCATAACTTTTGCCAAAGCTGATAATGTATTTGAAAAAATAGTTGCCATCAATAATCCTCCTTTCTTGTTTAAATATTTATATCAATAACATTTAAACCAATCTTAAAAATCTATATTTTTATAATTATTATAAGAAATATGAAATAATTTATAGGTAATAGGACAAATACAAATAGCATTTAATAGAAATATAAAACCAATCACTTCTCTAATATTATGTTGAGAACTATAAAAATAAAATAGTAAGAGAAAACTTGCTATTAGTAAAGCAATGCCTTTATTCATTATTCGTTTCTTTTTATTAAAAAGTGGTCTAGCAGGAGTATCTGCTGGAGCCCAAAATAAAATAGCCAGTACCCCAATTCCTAGAAAAAGAAATAAAATTTTAGAAGGAACTGTCAAATATTTAATAATACTTGGAAATAAAATATAAACACCAATAGTAGTAATCCAACAATATATGTTTTTAGTGGCATGAATTCCAAAAGTAAATCCTCGAAGTATTCCGTAAAGAAATAAAAAAAGCAAAGTGATTTTAAACGTTCCTAAAAGAAAAGATAACAATAACACTACACTTATTTTAGTAACAAAAGAGTAAATAGATTCCAAAGTATAGCGAAATATATTTATTTGACTTTCAGAACAAGCATTATTTTTCAATAAATAATTGATTGAAAAATTAACAAATTCTTCTTTCATACTTTACCCACCCAAAAGAATCATAGCAATTATTTTAGGACTTTCAAAATAATTCGTATAAATAAAAAAATTTTTCGTTTAAAAGAAGAAAAAAGAATTTTTTTATTTTAAGAATATAACTTAAGGCAATAAATTGAGACAATAAAAACATAAAATAAATTTTTCTATCTGCGAAATTTGTCGAACGCATTTTGTTGTTTTGTAATTCCTTTCGGTGTTAAGGTTAATACATGAGTAAGAAGGAGAGGTGCATAAAAATGCGTGGAAAAGTAAAATGGTTTAATAATGAAAAAGGCTATGGATTTATTGAATGCAATGACCTAGAAGATATCTTTGTTCATTATTCAGCTATAAACAGAGAAGGTTACAAAACACTAAAAGAAGGCGACATTGTTGATTTTAAATTGATTGAAACTTCAAAAGGTCTTCAAGCAGTTGATGTTGTCTGTGCAGAATTAACTACAGTTTAGTAGTTTTTTTGTTTTCAAAAACTTTTTTATGATATACTCATAATAAGGAAGGTGAAATATGGAAATTAATATTAGAGGAGACAAAGTAACAATTACAGATGCAATGAAAGAGCAAATTGTAAGCAAATTTAGTAGACTAGAAAAATACTTTGATACTCCAGACACAATGAAGGTGTTTGTTAATATTAAAATTAATAACACATCTCAAATTATCGAGGTGACAATTCCTGCAAGTAAATTTACAATAAGGGCTGAAGAAAGCCATCCAGATTTATATGCAGCTATCGATTTAGTTGTAGATAAATTAGAAAGACAAATAAGAAAGAATAAAACAAGATTAAAAAATAAATACAAAAATGCAGAAAGTTTTGATTTAAATTTAGATTTTGAAGTAGAAGAACTAGAAGAAAATCAAAACAAAATTGTAAAAAGAAAAACGATTGAAATGAAACCAATGGATGAAGAAGAAGCAATATTGCAAATAGAACTTTTAGGACATGATTTCTTTGTATTTAAAAATATAGAGGAAGAATGTACATCTGTGCTTTATAAAAGAAAAGACGAAAAGTATGGTATTATCAATGTGAAGTAAGGAAAGTCCTTACTTTTTATTTGCTATTTGAAAAACTTTAATGTAGAATAAGGAAGTTATTTTGAACTATATGCAACATTAGAAATGTTAGAGAATTTAACAACAGTAAATGTAGGATATGGTGAAATTGCTGATAAAAGAATTCATGGAAATTATAATGATTCAAACCATACAATTACACTTTATGAAAAGCATGATTTAAACACGGTTTTACATGAAACGCAACATGCAAGTGAAAATGACGATACCACTCTCTTTTGGCGGATGAATGAAGGATATGCAGGAGCTTTGTGTGATGCATAGGGGTTTAAACTAACGTATCAAGATGAGAACGAGTATCTTTTGCTAATCAGTGAAGCAAATGAACTAGACAAAGAAATTAAAGAAACTCTTGCAGAATTAGCCATAAAAGCTGATGAAAATAACAAAGAAAATTTTATCATTTTAAATGCTTTATACAGCAAATACAAATTAAACTCTTCTTTATTAGAAAATGAATACAATTATTCATTATATGGTTTAAACTTTGTTTATCCAATCACTGACAAAAATAAATACGATTACGTTGATGTATTTGAACTTGTTTCACAACGTACAAAAATACACAATAAATAAATAACTTATGCTATAATATACTTTAAAGAAAAAGGAGAGATACAAGATGGGATTTTTAAGAAAATTAATAGATTCAGAATACAAGGAACTAAAACGCTTTGAAAAGATGGCAGATCAAATAGTAGCATTAGACGAAGAAATGCAAAATTTGAAAGACGAGGACTTTAAAAAGAAAACAGAAGAATTTAAAAAAGAGTTAGAAAACGGAGCAAATATAGATGATTTAATCATTCCTGCCTTTGCAGTTGCTCGTGAAGCGGCTTATCGTGGTATAGGAGAAAAACCTTTTTATGTCCAAATTCTTGGTGGACTTGCCATTCATTATGGAAACATTGCTGAACTAAAAACAGGAGAAGGGAAAACGTTAGTAACTATTTTGCCAGCGTATTTAAATGCCTTAACAGGAAAAGGTGTACACGTTGTAACAACTAACGAATACCTATCATTAAGAAATGCTGAGTGGATGCGTCCAATTTATGATTTACTAGGAATCACTGTTGGAGTAAACTTAAGAGATTTAACACCAAAACAAAAAAAGGAAGCATACAATTGTGATATTACTTATTCAACAAATAACGAAATAGGATTTGATTATTTAAGAGACAACATGGTAGTGCAAGCAAATGAGCGTGTACAAAGAGGATTAAATGTATGTATCATCGACGAATTAGACTCTATTTTAATCGATGAAGCAAGAACGCCGCTAATTATATCAGGAGGTCAAGCAAATACTGGAAATCTTTATGTAGAAGCAGATAGAGCAGTTAAAAATTTGATAAATGAAGAAGATTACACCATCGATGAAAAAGTAAAAAACGTTTCCCTAACTGAAGCAGGAAGCAAAAAGATAGAAAAGTTTTTTAAAGTAGCGAATCTTTATGATTTAACAAACACAGGACTAGTACATCATGTAAATCAAGCTTTAAAAGCAAACTATGGTTTCAAAAAAGACATTGACTATGTTGTAAGTGATGACCAAGTAGTAATAGTGGATCAATTTACGGGTCGTCTAATGCAAGGACGTCAATTCAGTGATGGACTTCATCAAGCAATTGAAGCAAAAGAACGAGTAACAATAAATGTAGAAACCAAGACCATGGCAACCATTACTTTCCAAAATTTATTTAGAATGTATGGAAAACTATCTGGAATGACAGGAACAGCAAAAACAGAAGAAGAAGAATTTAGAAATATTTACAACATGTATGTAATACAAATTCCAACCAATAAGCCAATTGCGAGAATCGATTTACCAGATTTAGTCTATGCTGACAAAAATGGAAAATACAAAGCTATTGTAAATACGATAAAAGAAATACATGAAAAAGGACAACCGATTCTAGTTGGTACGATTTCTGTAGAAGCAAATGAATACTTAAGTAAATTACTTACAAAAGCAGGATTAAAACATGAAGTATTAAATGCTAAAAATCATGAAAGAGAAGCAGAAATCATTGCGAAAGCAGGAACCAAAGGGGCCATTACGATTGCAACCAACATGGCTGGACGTGGAACAGACATTAAACTAACTGAGGAAACAAAAGAATTAGGTGGACTCTATGTGATTGGAACAGAACGTCATGAATCGCGTCGAATTGACAATCAGTTGCGTGGTCGTTCTGGTCGTCAAGGAGATGTAGGAACCAGTCAATTTTTTGTATCTTTTGATGATGATTTAATGCGTATGTTTGGAACTGATAGAATAAAGCAAATTGTAAAAAGTTTAGGAATGACAGAAGACCAAGCCATTCGTTCGAAAGCAATTACAAGAAGTATAGAAACTGCACAGAAAAAAGTAGAAGGAAACAACTTTGACATGCGTAAAAGTTTACTTGACTATGACAATGTAGTTAATGAACAACGAACGATTATCTATGAAAGAAGAAATGAAATATTAGACAATGAAAATATTCATGAAACAATTATAGAAATATTTAAAAATACGATTGATAATTTAGTAGAAAGTCACATTGAGCCAGAAGGTTATTTGACCGATGATGACAAAAGTGAAATCATTGAATACATTAATACAAACTATTTAAAAGATAAATTAATGTCTTCTCAAGATTTAAAAGAAAAAAATGAAGAAGAAATGAAAGAAATACTAGCAGAAAGAATTTTAAAAGACTATGAGAAAAAAATCAGCATAGCTCCAAACTTCCAAGAATTTGAAAGAGCGATTTCGCTTCGTATGGTAGACTCTCTATGGGTAGATCATATTAGCAATATGGAACATTTAAAAGAAGGAATTATGTTGCGTGGATATGGACAAGTAAATCCTTTACAGGCTTATACAATGGAAGGCTTTGACTTATTTGAAAATTTATTAGACAACATAGATAGAAATACTGCAGAATTCTTACTAAAAGCAAACATTGAACAAAATGTGGAAAGAAAACAGGTAATCAATGGTGTTGCCAATGATGGAAAAGAAAAAGTAAAACAAACACCTAAGAAAACAGAGAATAAAATAGGAAGAAATGATCCATGTCCTTGTGGTTCGGGAAAAAAATACAAACAATGCTGCGGAAAGTGAGATAAATAAAGGCTTTGTGAGAGTTTTGTATACTAAAAAATGTTAACAAATTGAGATTTGTTTGCAAATAATTTAAAAAGTATGGCTTTATGCCTTTAAAATAAAGGATGTAAACAGGAAAAATATGTGAACATCCTTTTAAATTTCAAGAAAGTGAGGTAATATCTATTGAAAAAAGATGAAGTAACAACAGAAATTATTGTTAAAGAAAATAAAGTGGGAATTTTAAGAGTAGGTAATGTTAATTATATTTCATTAACAGATTTGGCTAAGTATCAAAATTCTAGTGATCCATCTTTTACAGTAAAGAATTGGTTAAGAAGGATTACAACTATTGATTACATTGGTTTATGGGAAGAAATTCACAATCCTGATTTTAATTTGGTCGAATTCGACCAAATTAAAACTGAGTATGGTAGAAATTCTTTTGCAATGTCTCCATCTCAATGGATTAAAAGAACCAATGCAATAGGTATTATCTCCAAGGGTGGAAGATATAGCATTGGAACTTTTGCTCATCCAGATATTGCTTTTGAATTTGCTAGTTGGTTATCTCCAGAGTTCAAATTATATTTAATAACTGAATTTGAAAGATTAAAAACTAATGAAGCATATCAAGAAAAAATAGATTGGCAAGCTAATAGAATACTTTCAAAATTAAATTATGTAGTTCACACTGATGCAGTAAAAACTTATATAGTTCCAACTCTTACTGAAGCTCAAAAGAAATTTGTATATGCAGAAGAAGCTGATGTTCTAAATGTTGCATTATTTGGTATGACAGCTAAAGAATGGAGAGATAATAATCCAGAACTTGCAAAAGAAGGAAATATGAGGGATTACACTGATTTACTCCATTTAGTAATATTAAATAATCTTCAAAATACGAATGCTGAATTGATTGAAGAAAAAGTACCTCAAAATGAGAGATTAGTGAGACTTAACAATTCCGCAAGAAGACAAATGAAAGTATTAAAAGACAATAAGAATATCAAAGAATTAGAATTATTACAAAAACAAGTTAATGAAGAAAAAGAATTATTAATTGATTAAAATAGAAGAGTGTTAACAGATAATGTTAATGCTTTTTTGTTTTATATAGAAAAGGAAAGGATGATTATATGAGAAGAGTAAATGTAAGAAAAAGAGGAAAGGTTTATCAATATCAATTTGAGATTGGAACAATTAATGGTAAAAGGAAGTTTATTAATAAGTCAGGATTTAAAACTCAGAACGAAGTATATGTGGCTGGTCAAATTGCTTATGAAAAATATATAAATGGAGGTGTAACATTTAAACAATCTCAAATGTTATATTCCGATTATTTAGATTATTGGATGAAAGAGTATTTTGAAATTAATTATAAATATACAACGGCAAAAAGATATTCTGAAACATTTGAAACTATAAAAAAAGAAATAGGTAAATATAAAATAGCCTATCTAACTCCCTATGTTCTAAATCAGGCATTACTTAGAATTGCACAAAGAGTGAATTCAAAAGATGCTCTAAGAAATTATCAGAAGGTAATTAGAAGTTCACTTAGAGATGCTGCTTATTACTTTGGATTTATTGAAAATAATCCAGCAGCTGACTTGCAATTACCTAGAGTTTGTTCTTTTGAGGTAAAAAAAACGATGTAAAACATATCTATACTCAAGAAGAGATTGATATGATTTTGTTAAGATTCAAGAATAACTATACTTTTACTTGTTCATTTCTAACCGCTTGTTTTACAGGAATGAGGACAGGAGAAGTATTGGCTTTAACATGGAATGATATAGATTTAGAAAACCAAACAATAAAGGTAAATAAAACAGTTTATGCAAAGAAAAAAGATGAAAGAGGAAGATGGTATTTGGGAACAACTAAAACAGAAGGTAGTTGTAGAGAGGTTTATATATGTGATACTTTAAAAATAGCTTTGCAAAATTATAAAAAAAGCCAAGAAAAAAATAAGGGATTTTATAAAAAAAGATACTATAATTACTATTTAGAAGAAATTAAAAATAAATATGGTAAAATAACCAATAATTAAAAATTTACGAAAAAAGTGAGGAGAAATCAATTATGGAAGTAACTATTAAAAATTGTAATAATATTAAAGAAGGAGTTATTGATATAGTCCCTAATAAAATTAACATTAAATATGGAACAAATGGAACTGGAAAATCAACCATTTCTAAAGCAATTATTAAGAAGATAAATGGTGAAACATTAGATGATTTAAAACCATTTAATAGTGATGAAAGTATAATGCCCGAAATAGTAGGATGTGAAACTTTTAAAAGTGTAAAAATCTATAATGATGATTATGTTTCTCAATACTTATTTTTACCTAATGGAGATGAATTACATAAAAATTCTTTTGAGGTATTTATTAAGCCAGATAACTATGAAAGTCAGATAGAGGACATTAATAGTATTTTAAATATAGTAAAGGAATATGTTTCAGAAAATAATATAATTAATAATCTTATAAACCAAAGAAATGAACTAAATAAAATATTAAAATTAAATACGAAAAGAACCTCAATAAATTCTACTGGTCTAGGAAAAGCTCTGGCTACAGGAAATAAAATAACTAATATTCCCGGAGAATTATCGGAGTTTTCAGATTTCTTGAACTCTAAAGATAAAGTAAAATGGTATAGCTGGCAAAACAGTGGTCGAGAATATATGGTAGAAAATAAATGCCCTTTTTGTGCGAAAAAATTAGAAAATAAGTTTAAAACATATATGGATATATTAGATAATTTATTTGATAAAAAGAATGTTGAGGCATTATCAAAAATGGAATCTATATTTGACAGCATATTTAATTTAGTAAGTGAAGATGCAAACAAATTTATTGATGATGTTCTAAAAGATGAAAATCCTATTTCAAGTGAAAATAAAGAAAAGATTGCAAAACTAATAGTTGAAATGGACGTTATATGCAATAAGCTTTTATTTTTTGTGCAATTAGATTACTCAAAATTAAAGGATATTGATGATCTAGAAAAAACATTATTATCTACGATATTTAATACTAGTGAGTATAAATATATTTGTGGTGAGGATTTTCTTAATATTGCTAATAATTTAAATTGCAAAATAGATGAAATGCAATCTAGTGTTCAACTATTAAGAAAAAATATAAACATTTTAAATTCTAGTGTAAAAACATATGCAAATAAAAATAAGCAAAGAATTAATGACTTTCTTGATATCGTTGGAATGAATTATGAAGTAAAAGTAGAAAATGAAAAATTATTGTTATTATATAAAGGAACTGAAATTATAGTTGATGTGAATACTCACTTAAGTTGGGGAGAAAAGAACGCTTTTGCTTTATCTTTGTTTCTATTTGATTGTAAACACGAAAAACCTGATTTAATAATATTAGATGATCCTGTTTCATCATTTGACTTTAATAAGAAATATGCCATCACTCATTATTTATTTAATCAAAAAGATAGTTTACGAGGAAAAACCACTTTAATGTTGACTCACGATTTAGAACCAATAATCAATATGGTTAAAATTAAAAAGTTTGAATTTGTGTTTAGTTTTTATATAGAAAACACAAATGGAGTTATTACAGAAAATATAATATTAGAAAACGATATTAATTCTATTTTAAATGTTACTAAAACTAATTATGAAAATATCAATCTTAACATAATTAATAGACTAATTCATCTAAGAAGATACCTTGAATTAAATAACGAATATTCTTTTGAGTACAACATGATTTCGTCCCTTTTAAAAGGGTATGAAAACCCTAAATATATAAATGGAAGTATTAATAGAACGTTTACTGCTGAAGAATTTAAAAATACAGAAGAGAAAATAAGATTATTTATAAAAGAATTTGATTATAAAGAAATACAGAAGAATATTAATAGTAGAGCTTATATGAAAAAGTTATACTTAGATACTATTAATAATTATGAAAAAACAGAAATATTTAGAATTATATTGAAAACATTTGGATTGCCTAATGTTAATCCTGTATTAGAGGAATTTATAGATGAGGAATTTCATATAGAAAATACATACATATTTCAGTTAGATCCGTATGCGTATAATATTGTTCCTAATTATATTATAGAAATATGTGATGTTATTATTAACAGGATGACGGTAGAAGAGCTTATTCCAGTAAATAATTGATAAAATATTTAAATGTGACAAGGATTATGGTATAATATTAATGAGTGAAGGGTGCAAACAATGTTTGCAAAATGTTTGCGGATAAGAAAGAATTTATAGTAATAATAATACTATAAATACCACAAATACTGATGTTACGGAATCCACAAAATAAAGAAATACCAATAATATAGTAAATAACATAAATACTATATATACTAGATTTGCTTCAACTTGTGGTTCAGGTAAGAAATATAAGGAGTGAATCAATGAAAGATAATACATTAGATTTTTTGATGAAAATAAATGATCTACAAAAAACAAGAAGGTATGGAAATTACCCTAATTTTAGTGAAAGTACGTCTGACCATACATTTAAATTAATCCTTATAGTTGATTATTTTTATAAAGAATTAAACTTAGCTTTAAATTATGAAAAATGTATTTGTCTTGCAATATACCATGATTTTGGAGAAATGGATTTAGATAAAGATATAGATATTAAAGAAAACACTGATAAAAATATTCATAAAAATAAGGATATTTATGAAATGGAAAAGATTAAAGAGTTGTCAAAAACTTATTACAATTCAATGGAAGAATACTATTTAGAATATAAAAATAAAAATACTGAGGAAGCACTTTTTGTAAATGCTTGTGATAAATTAGAGGGGATGATTCATCCATTGTCAGTAAATAAAGTAATTATGAATCACGAGCTTTTTGCAACCTATGCTGATAAAGCAGTTAAAAATTTTCCAAAACTAATGCCCATTTATCAACAAATTAAAGATATGTTAAAAATACGCTTTGAAGAATGGGGATTTGAATGGAAAAAAGAATACGATTCTGTATTTAATAAAGATTAGTAATTATGGTTGTAAATGGATAAGAAGAAATATAAGAATAATAAATATAAATAGCCGAATGTTAATTGAAAGGAGAGGATAATAGTATGAATTTATATGAAAGAAATCAAAAACAAAGAAACTTCTTTAATGAAAAAATTGAATCTTATGACCAAGTTCACGAAACTTATATGGAAACAAAAAGAATGTTAGCTGAGAATTTAGATAAAGACACAAAAAAGATTTTAGATTTAGGAGCAGGAACAGGATTAGAATTGATTTATTTATTTGAAAAGTATCCTAATGCAAATGCAGTAGTTATTGATATATCTGAAAATATGTTGGAAGAGTTATCTAAGAGGGATTTTGCAAAACGAGTAACAACAATATGTGGAGATTTTTTTGAAGTTGATTTTGGTAAAGATTATGATGCAGTAATTTCAACATCTGCGCTCCATCATTTCAAACCAGAAGAAAAAGAAATTCTTTATAAAAAAATATTTGAATGTTTAAAAGAAAACGGATTATTTATAAACTGTGACAAGATAAGTTTAAATCAAGAAGCGCAAAACAAAGCTCTATATGAGTTAGAACACAATATTGAAAATTATAAACACATTGATACTCCACTTACAATTGAAAATGAAATAGCAATTTTAGAAAAAATTGGTTTTATTGGAATACATTCAAATAAAGTTGATAAAGAAGATTATAGCCTTATAAAAGCTCGAAAAAAAATAATAATATCAAAGCAATAGGAATACAAAAATTTATATTATACTTCGGATTGACTTGATAATAGAAAGGAAAAAATCAAAATGAATAATCAAGAAATTATAGAAAAAGTAAAAAATATGTCCATCGAAGAACAAAGAGAAATACCTTATAAAGAATTAGTAAGTATGGTAGATAAAATGAAAGCAGACGAAATTATAGAGTTAAGCAATGCGATAGGTTATCCTGTATTTACCAGAATGTGTATGGGAGACTTACGCCACAAATTTGTTTTACTACAAGATGGTGCGGCAATAATTATTGAAAATGAAAAAGGAGAAATACTACTACAAAGTAGAGCGGATCGAGACAAGTGGGGGCTTCCAGGAGGATGTCAAGAATTAGGAGAACGTTTCGAAGATACAATTATTCGAGAAGTAAAAGAAGAAACAAATTTAGATATTTTAGAAAGTGACTTAGAATTATTAGCAGTTGTTTCTGGAGCATCTAGAAGAAATGATTATCCAAATGGAGATGTAGTTATTAATAATACTGCTTTATTTTACACAAATAAATATACTGGTGAATTAAAATGGGACAATGAATCAAAAAATATGAAATATTTTCCGAAAGATAAATTACCCAAAAACCAAAATGACCCTGATTTAATAAACGCTTTTATTGAAAAACAAAATAAGAAGTAATGACAGATAAACATTGAAATGGGTATCTGTTTTTTTAAATTAGAAAAAGATATGCTACAATAGAAAAAAGGTGGTCACTGATGAAAAAAATACTAATTACAATTATTCTTTTCTTATTACTTCCAAGTCTAGTGTTTGCAAGTGAAATAACCAAAGAAAGTACAATTCAAATAAATAATAAAACCAGTAGCAAGATGGTAGACAACAAGGAAAATACTTTTATTTCTATCAACAAAAACGAGCCAATTACTATCAAAAGTGAAGAAGAAATAGCTGGAATATATATCATCTATGAAAGGCAAAGTCAAAAAGGAATTGTTTCTAACAACCATGCAAACGCTCCTGTTGGTAACAATGACTTTCTTCATGAATACCTTGATTTAGAAACTTTAATTGGTTTAGGAAAAGAAATAACAATAGAATACAATGAAAATGTAAAAATAGCAGAAATTCATGTATTTAGCAAAGGAGAATTACCAGATTTTGTAGAACGCTGGAATCCTCCTCATGAAAAAGCAGACCTTCTTCTTTTTTCAACACACAGTGATGACGAACAATTATTTTTTTTAGGATTACTTCCGACGTATGTAGCAAAAGGAAAAAAAGTACAAGTCGTTTATTTCACCAATCATTATGACAATCCAAAACGTTTGCACGAACAACTACATGGTTTATACACAGTAGGAATAACCTCTTATCCAATCATTGGAATCGTTCCAGATGCCTATTCTGAAACTTTAGAAGAAGCAATCAAAAATCTCCAAAAAGCACAATTAACAGAAAAAGAAGTCTTGGACTTTGAAGTAGAAATGATAAGAAGATTTCAACCTCTGGTCGTTGTAGGACACGATGAATTAGGAGAATACTCTCATGGCCAGCATATACTTAACACCTATCTCCTAAAACAAGCAATAAAGGAAGCAGAAAATAAAGAGTATCTTTTCTCTACGAATCAAACAAAGGAGCCTTGGAGTGTACCAAAAACTTATCTACATTTATACAAAGAAAACAAAATTGTGATGGATTATGATACACCACTTGACTATTTTGACGGAAAAACCGCCTACGAAGTTTCCAAAGAAGGCTACAAAAAACATATTTCACAGCAATATACATGGTTCACATCGTGGATCAACGGAAAAAATAACGAATACGAAAAAGCCACACAAATCAAAAAATATTCGCCATTAGAATTTGGCTTATATCGTTCCTTAGTTGGAAAAGACACAAATAAAAACGATATGTTTGAAAATATCATAGAAAAAGTGGAAGAAGACGTTGTTGAAAATAAAACAGAAAACACTCCTAAAGAAGAAAAACAAGAATACGAAAAACCACTAAAACCTAAGAAAACAATCTATTTCACAGGATGTAGTTTAATTTTTTTAGTAGTAATAGTCTTATTAAAAATGAAAAAAAGATAAAAAATCTAAGCATTTTTTATTTCTAAGAAACCATGTTATAATAGAAAATAGGTGAAGAAAAATGGATAAAAAAGAAATAACAACAAAATTAAACAACTTATTAACAATAGTCGAAGATTTAGGGAGGTCACTTTGACTTAGAAGCCAAACAAAAAAGAATAACAGAATTAGAAAATAAAACCAAAGAAGAAACATTTTGGCAAGACATAGAAACATCAACTATAGTAAATCAAGAGCTAACCAGTTTAAAAAAAGAACTAGAAACTTATTTAAAAACCAAACAAAACATTGTGGACAACTTAGAACTTATCGACATTTTATCTAACGAAGAATTAGAAAGTTTAAAAAAAGAACTACCCAAGATAGAAAGTGGACTAGAAGAATTAGAACTCTCATGTTTATTAAATCAAGAATATGACAAATTGAACTGTTACTTAGAAATCCATCCTGGAGCAGGAGGAACAGAATCCTGTGACTGGGCAAGTATGTTAGCAAGAATGTATCAAAGATTTTGTGAAATCATGGGATACAAATACGAAATTATTGAAAGTCAAAAAGGCGAAGAAGCAGGATTAAAAAGTATCACAATTTATATAAAAGGATTGTATGCTTATGGTTACTTAAAAAAAGAAAAAGGAGTGCACAGATTAGTACGAATCTCACCCTTTGACGCTGGAAAAAGAAGACATACTTCCTTTGCTTCCGTAGTAATTACTCCCGAGTACAACAAAGAAATAAACATGGAAATTAAAGAAAGTGATTTAAAAATAGATGTATATCACTCAAGTGGAGCAGGAGGACAATCTGTAAATACATCCAACTCCGCTGTAAGAATAACGCACTTACCCACAAAAATTGTTGTCACTTGTCAAAACGAACGAAGTCAACTAAACAACAAAGACCAAGCGATGAAAATGTTAAAAAACAAACTTTATGAAATAGAAATACAAAAAAAACAAGCAGAAATAAACAACTTAAAAGGGGACATGTCAAGCATTAACTTTGGAAGTCAAATTAGAAGCTATGTTCTAGAACCCTACAAAATGATCAAAGACAATCGTTCGAACTATGAAACAAGCAATGTAGGAAAAGTACTAGATGGAGAGCTATTACCAATCATAAAATCAGTATTACAAATAAAAGAATAAAAAAGAAGGTGGGAGAATGACCAAAGGACAAAAATATTTAGAATTTTTAACAGGCTTATTCTTAATTTCCTTTGCATTCAACTTATTTTTAGCGCCTTACAATTTTGCAGCAGGAGGAATCAGTGGACTAGCATTAATGATTCATCAATGTTTTTCTATCAACGAAAGCCTATTTATTTTCATTATGAATGTAATTCTTCTATTTCTAAGTTATTTACTCTTAGGGAAAAAAGCCACTAGAAACACTATAGTAGGTTCTCTCTTATTTCCTATTTTCATTGAGATTACCAGCCACATCACATCCTTTATTCAATTAGAAAATTTAGAATACCTTGTCATTGCTTTTTTAGGAGGACTACTAAGTGGAATAGGGTATGGACTTATATTTAAAAGTGGGTTTACCTCAGGAGGAACGGATATACTAAACCAAATCATTGAAAAATATTTTCACATTCCGATATCTATCTCGATTCTAATTATAGATGGAGCCATAACTCTATTAGCAGGATACATCTTTGGCATACAAACAATGGTCTATTCTATGATAGCTTTATTCTTCCTAAGTAGTTTTAGCAATAAAAAAACGTTAGGAATTGGAGAAAACAAAAATCTATATATTTACACTTTAAAATACAACGAAATAAAATACTATTTGCACAACGAACTAAAAATAGATAGTACCGACTTTGAAATCATTAAAGGCTACTCAAACGAAAACAGTCATCTTATTTTAACGGTAATAAAAACAAAAGACTATTATCGTATAAAACAAGAAATAGAACAAATAGATTCAAATGTGTTTATAACAGTAACCGATGCGTATCAAATAATAAATCAAAACATCGCAATCAATATGCAATAAAGATTGCATTTTAATAATACATGCATTAGAATAAAAAAATAAAATTAGGTGATCAACTTGAAAGAAACGATTGAATTTTTAAATCAAGCACTAAAAAAAGACACAACATTAGTCATTGGTGTTTCTGGTGGGGCAGATTCCATGTGTCTTTTACATATGGTAAACCAAATAAAAAAACAAAAAAATTTAAAACTAATTGTTGCTCATATCAATCATGGAGTTCGTAAAGAAAGCGAAGAAGAAGCAACGTTTGTACATGATTATTGTAAAAAAATACAAAATACATTTGAATATAAAAAACTAACATTTAAAAATACAACCAACTTTGAAGCAAATGCAAGAGTAGAAAGATACAATTTCTATCATCAAATCATCAAAAAATACCAAGCCAATTATTTACTAACTGCTCATCATGGCGACGATTTAACAGAAACCATCTTAATGCGCTTAACAAGAGGAAGCACTCTAGAAGGATACAGTGGTTTTGGAAAATTAACAAAATTAGAAAATTATACATTAATTAGGCCATTCGTTTATACAACCAAAGAAGAAATTGAAAATTATGTCAAAGATAATAACGTAGAATATCGGATAGACAAAACCAATCAAGATGAAAAATATACACGCAATCGCTATCGCAAAGTAATCTTACCTTTTTTAAAAAAAGAAAATAAAAATGTACATAAAAAATTTCTAAAATTTAGTGAAGAACTAAAAGAAATTGAAAACTATTTACAAAAACAAACGAATACTGCCTTGACGACGTGTATTGATTTTGATAAAGTAAATTTGCATGAATGGAAAAAGTTAGATATAGTGCTACAAAAACGTGTGATAAAGAGTTTTTTAAAAAAGGAATACCAAAGTGATTGTAACGTACTAAACAATAAACATTTAGAACAAATTGTAAATACTTGTAACAGTACGAAAGCAAATGTTCTACTACATCTTCCTTTAAAAAAAATGTTAATAAAAGAATACAATGCTTTATATTTTTACCATTCTTCTAAAAAAGAAAGACAAGAATATATATTAGAAGAAAGTGTAAAATGGAGTGAAACAGAAAAAATTGTAAAAGTGGAGAATGATACATCCAATAGCAATTTTATCCTTCGTTTAAATAGTAAAGAACTTGCACTTCCATTAAAGGTAAGAACACGTTATAGTGGAGACAAAATGGAAGTCAAGAACCTAAAAGGAACTAAAAAAATAAAAGATATTTTCATTGATGAAAAAATACCAAAAGAAAAAAGAGCCTTCTATCCCATTGTAGTAGACAATAAAGATACCATTCTTTGGCTTCCAGGCTTAAAAAAAACGAATTTTGACAAAAAAAGTACAGAATATTATGATATAATATACAAGTATGTAATTAGTGAGGAGAAACAAAATGAAGAAAAATAATACCATCAAAAACTTATTTCCCTATTTAGTACTCATTGGAGTCATTTTCTTTGTATTAACTGTCCTAAACTTAGGAGGGGCAGTCAATCATGAATTGACAACCGGAGAGCTATTAAGTGAATTAGAAAAAAGCAATGTATCCGAAATCGTAATTACTCCAAGTAGTAACGATTCTGTTTACTATATTGAAGGAAAACTAAATGGATACAAAGAAAAAGAAACGTTTTCATCAAAAGTAGTGGAAAAAGATTTAACAGAAATAACAAATTATGCAAAAATACATGATTTAAAAGTTTATGAAACCAAAAAAGATCCAGGATCGATTTCTATTCTTTACATTATCATTAACTTTTTACCTATTATCATTATTGTTGCAGCTTCTTATTTCTTATTTACCAAAATGGCAGGAAGCAATAAAAACTCTATGGACTTTGGAAGAAGCAGAGCAAGACTATCAGAAGATGGTGGAAATGTTAAATTTAAAGATGTCGCAGGATTAAAAGAAGAAAAAGAAGAAGTTGCAGAACTAATAGACTTTTTAAAAAATCCGAAGAAATTTCAAAAACTAGGAGCTCGTATTCCAAAAGGAGTCTTATTAGTAGGGCCTCCAGGAACAGGAAAAACATTACTAGCAAAAGCAGTAGCAGGAGAAGCAAACGTACCATTTTATTATATAAGTGGTTCTGATTTTGTAGAATTATTTGTCGGTGTAGGAGCAAGTCGTGTTCGTGACATGTTCAAAGAAGCAAAGAAAAACGCACCATGCCTAATCTTTATCGACGAAATTGATGCAGTAGGTAGACAACGTGGAGCAGGACTTGGTGGAGGACATGATGAAAGAGAACAAACATTAAACCAATTATTAACAGAAATGGATGGTTTTGGAGCAAACGAAGGAATTATTATCATAGCAGCAACCAATCGTCCTGATGTTTTAGACCCAGCATTATTAAGACCAGGAAGATTTGATAGACAAGTAACTGTAAACTTACCAGATACAAAAGAAAGAGAAGAAATTCTAAAAGTACATGCTAGCAATAAAATACTTGCAAGCAGTGTGAGCTTAGAAAATATTAGTGCTCGTACACCAGGATTTAGTGGAGCAGACTTAGAAAATTTATTAAATGAAGCAGCGTTATTAGCTGTACGTAAAAATGAAGAATCCATTACAATGGATGATATTGACGAAGCAACGGATCGTGTTCTTATGGGACCAGCAAAAACATCAAGAAAAATTACAGATAAAGAAAAGAAACTAGTAAGTATCCATGAATCTGGACATGCCGTAATAGGAATTAAATTAGAAGATGCCAATGAAGTACATAAAATTACTATTATTCCTCGTGGAATGGCCGGCGGATACACAATGATGTTACCAAAAGAAGAAAAAATATCTGTGATGACTGAAAGTGAATTACTTGCTATGATTACAGGATTATTGGGTGGTCGTGCTGCAGAAGAACTTTTCCTTGGTGAAATTACAACAGGAGCAAGTGATGACTTCAAAAAAGCAACCAATATTGCAAGAAGCATGGTATCAGAATATGGTATGAGTGAATTAGGACCAATGCAATATGAACAAAAATCAGAAGGAGTATTCTTAGGAAGAGATTACAACAAATCAAGAAATTATTCTGATCAAGTAGCTTTAGAAATTGATACAGAAGTACGTAAGATTATAGAAAATTGTTATGAAGATGCTAAAAAAATCCTTCATGACAATGAAGATTTAGTGATGACTTTAAGTAAAGCATTGATTGAAAGAGAAACATTAACGAAAGAAGAAATTGAATCCTTAGTAACGACTGGTGAAATTAAAGAAGACCTAACACCATTAAAAGAAGGAGAACCATCTTTACTAAAATTGAAAGAAATTGCAAAAGCAAACAAAATCAAAGGTTATACAAAAATGACCAAAGAAGAACTAGAAGAAGCAATAAAATAATCCAATGAAATTTGATAGAATTTTGCAAGTTCTAATAAATGTTTTAAGGGAATAATTCGAATTCCGTTTTCATAAGCAGCATAAACGGAACGACTTACATGAATAAGCTCTGCAACATCTTTTTGAGTCATGCCATTATATTCTCTTAACTCTCGTAATTTTTGAAAAATCATAGATATTCACCACTACAATTGTCACATTAAAAATATTTGATAAGCAAAAACTGTTTACAAATACGAACAAAATATAATAAACTTTAAAATAAATAAGGTAGGGAAATATATGAAAATAGAAAAGTTTAAGAAAACCAATAAGCAAAAGAGAATGATAATAGGTGCAATAGTAGGGATAGTATTGTTAATAGGAAGCATTGTATTTGTAAGAAGTTATGCTTTGTATGAAGAAGA
>CANSRH010000007.1 GCA_947649365.1 uncultured Mycoplasmatota bacterium
TCTTCTTTATATAAAGCAAATGTTTTGTATAGTGTTATACTTCCTAGTACTATGAGTATCCCTAGTATAGAACCAAGTACTACTTTCTTTCTTCTTTTGTTTTTACTAAACCTTTCCAATCCTTCTGGTTTACTTAATATACCCCCCCCCCAGAAGCCTTGTTCTGGTTGGGAGATTGTTTTTTATCTTTTTCATTTCATCTCTCCTATCTTTTTTTATTATTCTATCTTAAATCAATAGTAATTACAACACTTTAACTTCTGTTTTATTAATAGACAAACAAAAAAAGTTAACATCAAATGTTAACTTCTCTATATCACTAATCCTAAAAAATTAGTTAACTGATTCTTTTAATTTGCTTCCAGCTTTAAATGAAACAACAGTTTTAGCAGGAATTTTAAGTGGTTCTTTTGTCAATGGATTAATTCCTTCACGTGCAGCTCTTTCTTTTGCACTAAAAGTTCCAAATCCTACAAAAGTAACTTTTCCTTCTTTTTTTAATCCTTCTGTAATTGCTTCAAATGCAGCATCCAATGCTCTACCTGCAGCAGCTTTTGAAATGTCAGCTTGTTCAGCCATTTTTTCGATTACATCTTGTTTTGACATAATTTCTTACCTCCAAATTTTCTATTTTTATAGGGCCTTAGCCTTACATACTAAAAATAGCAAAAAAAAAAGAGAAAAGCAAGGAAAATCACTCTATTTTGTCACTATATGACAATAGTAATTAAATTGCTTGACCCTTTATTGACAATCTTTGTAACAGTTTGACTTAACTTATAACGCATATTTTCGGGCATTACAGACAACTTTGCTTGAATTCCTTCTTTAACAATTACATCCAAGCTTCGTCCAAAAATTTCACTTTTCCAAATACTTCCAGGATCCACTTCATAATCTTTCATCAAATAATTAATTAACTCTTTACTTTGTAATTCACTACCAATAATCGGTTCAAAAGTAGATTCCACATTTACTTTCATTAAATGAATACTAGAAGCAACCGCTTTTAATTTCACTCCATAGCGAGAGCCTTGTTTTATTATTTCTGGAGTAGACAACGTCATATCCTTTAAGCTGGGATACACTATACCATAGCCAGTACTTTTTGCCATACGTAAAGCTTCTTTCATTCCATCTAACTCTTCTTTTCCCTCTTTGTAACTTGCAAATATTTTAAGAAGTCCGGCTTTCGACATAACCATATCTCCCATTAAATCTTTTAAAACTTGGTTATAAAGCTCATCACTACTCTCCAAAGTAATAGTTACATTTCCAGTAGAAGTATCTACTTCACTAATATAACTTTTGGAAATAATTTCACTATCAGCAAACGAACCCAAAATGGTATCCACATCACGAATTTTATTAACAGCAACAACACTTTCCTTTATTTTTTCTAAATAATACTTTTTGATATAGTGTTCCTGATCCAAAACATGTACCCACTTTGGAATTTCCACTTGAATATTCAATACAGGAAACTCATACAAAGCTTCTTTTAACACATTTAAAATCTCTGGTTCTTCCATTTCTGTTGCATTCAAAGGTACAACAGGTACATCATAAGTGGAACGCAATTCATTGGCAAGTGTAATGGCACTGGAACTCTCTTTATTTTTTGTATTCAAAACAACAATAAAAGGTTTTCCAAGCTCTTTTAGTTCACTAACAATTCGTTCTTCTGCTTCCACATAATTTTCTCTTGGAATCTCTCCAAATGTTCCATCGGTTGTCATAACAATACCGATGGTCGCATGGTCTTTAATTACTTTTTCCGTTCCTATCTCAGCAGCTTCATAAAAAGGAACAGAATCTTCAAACCAAGGGGTTTTCACCATTCTAGGATTTCCATCTTCATCCACATGCCCATTAGCACCCTTAATAACAAAACCAACACAATCCACTAATTTAATATTGGTAGAAAATTCTCCGACTTGAATATTCGCTCCACTACTAGGAACAAATTTTGGTTCCGTTGTCATAATGGTTTTTCCCTCTGCACTTTGAGGAATTTCATCCAAACACTTTCTTTTTTCATATTCATCAGAAATATTGGGAACCACCAAATTTTCAATAAAACGTTTTATAAAAGTAGATTTACCACAACGTACCGCTCCAACAACACCTAAATATATTTCTCCATTACCTCGAGTAGCAATGGATTGAATAATTTCACTTTTTTCCATATTACTAATCCTTTCATCTTTTCTAATTAACCCTATGAAAAAAGAAAGCCATTTAGAACTTTCTTCTTGTTTATTTTCCCCGACAACATTTATTAGTAGCATATAAATGCTTAACAATATCCTTCTTTAAACTTTGCGCTCCCAAAGGTAGAAAAACACCTAAATCGCTCTCAATCTCTTTCGAACAAGTACAAGCACGCTCTAAATATTCATAAAATAATTCTACTTCCCATGTATCAGCACGTTTTAAAAATTTTTCAAGAGTAGTCTTTGGATGCTCTTTTGTATCATACGTAAAAAATCGTTTCAAAGTAAAATAATTTTCTCCACCTTTAAAATCATTATAATTAATATCTCTTCCACAGCTTCCGAAATCATACAAGAGCAAAAATTGACAAATTTCTTCATCAAAATCTAAATTTTTAGCATTTAAATCAGGATTAGCAAACAATATAGAAGAAATAAATTTAATAAGTAAATTTTGATATACCTTATCAAACACAAAAGATGTATTTTCTTTATATCTATTTTTTAAAAGACTCAAAAGAGTATCTATATTAAGCATACGATAATAAAGTGTTTCTTTCTCACAATTTTTATAATTTACTAAATAGTCCATAAGAAGATTTTTAATAGAAAGAGGATTATTTTTCGTACATCTTTTTGTAATAACTCCTTTTTTTCCTTTATAAACTGCCAAATCATAACCAACATTGGGAATTTCTATTTTGGTTGCAAATCTAGAATAAACTAACTCCCGATAGCAAGAAAGAATTGTTCCATAATGTTTGAATAAAAATATATCTTTATCTTCTAACCAACAATTCGCATAAACTCCTCTAGAAATGCAATCATCATCAGGAAGTTTTTTATAATCATCAATAACTAAAAATCCATCTTTTCTTTCCATAAATTCCTCTTTTTCAAACTATTATACTTATTTTTTTTACTTTTACAATAAAAAAGATAGAATCTCTATCTCAAATAAGGAAGTAAAAATTCTGCTTCTTGATACCCGGACTCGCTATTCAAATGTCCTCCACTTGAAATCAAAATCTCTTTTGTTGCAATACATGTAGCAAACTCTTTTTCTACTTCCATCGTTACATAAGGATCATTATCCGTATAAAAACAAACAATATCATCACAATACTCTTTTATTTTTTCTAAATCATTTGTATACATCGAACCATTTACAATATCGTATTCTTCATTAATTCCAAGATAATTATTGAATCCACAAACAAACAGTAACTTTTTCACTTTCACTTGATGTTCAATTAAAAATTTACATACAAACACTGGAGCAATAGAATGTGCAACAAACGTTGTATTTTCATGAATAAGCCCTGCTTCCAAATAAACACGCAATAACATCTCCCAGTTTTTATAATTTTGAAATTCAACTCCAATAGGAAAATCAGGAGTATAAACATTTTCTCTATTCTCTAATTTTTTCCGAAGCCAAGGAATCCAGTTTCCAAACGGACTTCCAAAACTACCATGAATTAAAAAATAATTATCTTTCATATAGTTATCTCTCACTTTCTAAAACATTCATTTTCTCAAGTAATAAGTGCCTTCACTTTTAGAAAAAAAATATATGATAATAAAAGTATAACATAAAATACTATTCAAAAAAAATATCGTCTGGTTTTAGGTTAAAAATAATAGCTATACGTTTTGCCATATCGTAATAAAGTCGTCTTTTTTTATGTTCAATTTGCCAATAAAAACATTTACTAATTCCTAACATTTCTGCCATTTCTTCATAACTATATTTTTTTTCTTTTCGAATTTTAGTCAATTTTATATAACTACTTCCCATATTTCTACCTCACCTATTATTCTTTTATTTAAATTATAACACACTTTATTACAATAACCCACACATTTCCGTATTTTAATTCTTTTTACGAGAAAATTAGAAATAGGTGATACTATGTTTGAAAGACTAAAAGAAATACGTAATTATGAAGGGTTAACACAAGAAGAAGTAGCAAAAAAATTACAAGTAAAACGTTCTACCTATGCAGGATGGGAAAGTGGAAAAGATATTATTCCTTTACGAAAATTAAATGAGTTTGCCAACATTTTTCATATTACCTTAGATTCCTTAGTGGGAACTTGTGACATAGAACACTCTTCATTAGAGAAAGCTTTAGATATCAACACTATCTCCAACAATTTAAAAGAATTTCGAAAACAAAAAAATCTTACTCAAGAAGAATTTGCCAATTTATTAAAAACGAGTCAAGCAAACATTCATAAATATGAAAATGGAAAATCGCTCATTACGACTATCTATGCTCTAGAATTTTCAAAACAATGCAATTATTCCTTAGATAAATTAGTAGGAAAAAAGAAAAACAACTAAATAAGTATTTTAGCTGTTTTTTTTAAAACATTTTATCAATATTTTTAGGAACTTGATCTTTTACAATCGTATTGATAATTTTATCTTCTTTCTCCTTAGAAACCGATTTCCCAGTCATAGCACTCAAAGTAGATATAACTTCTCGTAACGTTGCTTCATCCTTCATGTTCCCAGCTTGTAACTTTTTAGCCAAACCAAGAATCGTATCTTTATCCACTTTCGTTCTCTTCTCTACTTTTTTAAAAAAATCGTCTTTAAATTCCACTCATACTCACCTAGTAGTAATATATGAAACATGTCTATTTAGTTGTCTTCTTTTTCTAGTTCTTCTGTTTCTTCATAAAAAATATCATCTGGTTTTAAATCAAAAATAGCTGCAATTTTCTTTGCCATATCATAATAAAGTCTTCGATTTTTATGTTCAATTTGCCAATAAAACGCTTTACTAATCCCTAATATTTCTGCCATATCCAAATAACTTAACCCTTTTTTTTCTCTAAGTTCTCTTAAATAATTCATACTTTTCTTTACCATAACTCTCTCTAAATGAGACTTATCATACACGAATTTTAAGGTAATGTCAATTTTGTATAGTTATAGTATGGTGGACTTATGCTTTACGAATTCTTATATTTTATGTAGTAAAGGAGTACCAGTTATGACTATACAAAAAATAGTTGGAAACAATTTAAAATATTATCGTTTTCGATCAGGATTATCACAAGAAAAATATTACGAACAATTTGATCTAAACTACAAATACTTGGCAAGCGTAGAACGTGGGGAAGTCAATGTATCTATTGAATTTTTAGATAAATTGGCTAAATTATTAAAAATAGACATTCGTGAATTCTTTAATCCAGACGAAACGAGATATATTGCTAAGAAAAGAATTGATGAAAAGGGAAAAGAAGATTGGATACACAATTAATCTTCTTTTTTATTTTTAAACTTTAATAAAATAGGAGTACCTGTAAAATCAAAATTTTCTCGAATTTTATTTTCTAAATACCTCGCATAGCTGAAATGAACCAATCCTTTATTATTTACCTTAAACTCAAACTTAGGAGGTTCTTTATCAATCTGACTGACAAAATAAATTTTTAAACGTTTTCCTTTATAAGAAGGAGGCTCATGCATAGAAACAGCATCAACAATAACACTATTTAAATCACTCGTTTTGATTTCTTTTCTATTGTTTTGATAAGATTCTATAATAGCAGGCATAAGCGTTGCCAATCTTTTTTTCGTTTTTGCAGAAACAAAAACAAACGAAGCATAACTTGCAAACATAAAATGAGAAGCTAAATTTTTCTTCCAATCCTTAATTGCCTGATCAGGATTTTCGATCGTATCCCATTTGTTAACACAAATAACAATACCTTTCCCAGCTTCAATCGCATACGACAAAATATGTTTGTCATGTTCCAATATTCCTTCTTCTGCATTCACAACCAAAACACAAACATGACTTCGTTCAATAGCTTTTAAACTACGAAGCAAACTATACTTTTCTATCGTTTCATAAATACGTCCTCTTTTACGCATTCCTGCCGTATCGATCATAACATATTCTTCTTTATTATAAAAAAAGGGAGTATCCGTCGCATCACGAGTTGTACCAGCAACCTCACTTACAATGACACGTTCTTCATTTAGTAAAGCATTAATTAAACTACTCTTTCCTACGTTAGGTCGTCCAATAAAACAAAATTTCAAACGAGTATCTTCTTCTTGTTCATTATCAGAAAACTCTTTTGTAATTTCATCTAGCAATGCTTCAAATCCTAAATTATGCGAAGCACTAATAGGTAATACACAAGAAAATCCAAGTTCATAAAATTGATAAAGCATATCTCTTCGTTTTTCATTATCCACTTTATTAACAGCAACAATTACCTTTTTATTTGTCTTCATTAACATATCGCGAATCCGTAAATCACTACTACTAATTTCTTCTTTGGCATCCACAACAAAAACAATCACATCTGCTTCATCAATGGCAAGTGTCGCTTGCATTAAAATATCTTTATTCCAATTGTCTTTTCCTTCTTCTAACCCACCTGTATCAATCAGTAGAAACGATTTAGTACCATACGATACTTTTCCATAAATACGATCTCGAGTGACACCAGGAGTATCCAAAACAATGGATTTATCTTCTTTAATCAAATGATTAAATATCGTCGATTTTCCTACATTGGGTTTTCCAATTAAACACACCGTTGGCATAAAAATCCCCCATTTCTTTAAAGTGATATACTACCATGAAAGACTACTTTCCACAAGTAGTTTTCACTTCCTCATTGAAAGACACATACACACGGTTGTATTTTACATAAATAGTAAAAGACATATGATAAAGATCACTACTTTTTTTATTTCTAGGATCTACAATAAAAGGTTCTTCATTCTGATCTTTACGCAAATACCCAGATTCCACTAATGTTTTTACCTCTAAGGTTTTACTTTTAAACTGTTCTTCTCCTTGAACAAACCAATCTACAAAACTATCACGATGATCTTCTCCATAAAGTTGCGCCGCAGTCTCAATAGAATCAATTTTTGAACAAAACATTTTTTCCTTTAATCGATTCGATATACTAAATGTACTTGGAACAGCAACAGCAACCAAAAGTGCCATAATTACAATGACTCCAAGCAACTCTACCAATGTAAAACCTTTTTTATTTTTCATTATTTTCACCTTAGTAAAAGTCTATCATAAAAAAAGAAAGGAGTAAATTAATTACTAGCGATTTAACATTCTTTGACGAAATGTTCCCTTCCAATATTTTCCCAAAAAAAAGAACCTTAAAAAGATTCTATATTAATGTTAACACGTTTTTTATCATGCAAATAAGAATAAGCTTGCACAAGTGTTCGAATAGCTTTGGCAGTATTACCAGATTTTCCAATAACTGCTCCCATGTCGTCTTCTTTCACTAAAACTTCCAAACGGATAGTATCTTCTGTACTACCTATCTCTTTTACACTCACCATGTCGGCATTTTTAGCAACACTTTTTACTAAAAAAAGAGTATAATCCACTACACTATCCATTATTTACCTGCTTTTTTAGATTCTGCAAATTTTTTCATAATACCTTCTTTTGAAAGAATAGTACGTACAGTTTCTGTAGGAATAGCTCCATTTTTTAACCAATACATTGCTTTTTCCTCATCAATTTTTGTTTCTGCTGGACTTGTAATAGGATTGTAAGTTCCAACTATTTCTAAAAAACGTCCATCTCTAGGAAATCTAGAATCAGCAGCAACAATACGATAAAAAGGTCTTTGTTTTGCCCCCATTCTCTTTAATCTTAACTTAACAGCCATAATCTCTCCTCCTTTAATTTTTTCTACTATACCACAACGAGAAAATAGTGTCAACATAATTTGGTTGACACTACTTCAAATATTCCTCATCAATTTGTTCAATTGCCTCTTCACTGGCATCACTTAAAATATCCTCATCACTAATTACTTCGTAATCATCTTCCTCTTCCTCAATAGAAACTTTAATTTTAGTATCTCCTACGACTTCTACCCCAAGTTCCTTTTCAACATTTAGCTGAACAATTCCATCATTCACTGTTACATTCGTAACGGTTGGTTGTTTTAAACTTCGAACAATAATTTCTTCATTATTTGTTAAAGTAGCATTATCTTTTAAACGAACAGGCATTTTATCTTGATAAGTAAACGTTTGTGTACTCACTGCTGTTCTAGTATCATTATCATAAGAATACCAAACATTGACATCAAAACTTCCATCAATATTTACAATTCCACCATTATTAATCCCATTAAAATGATGATTAATCACCCAACATCCTAAAATAGTATCTGGTTTTAGTTCTGGTGTAATTGAAAATGCATTTACGCTTGTTTTCTTAGCTTTTCCAATAATTGCTTTTGTCACAATTTCTTTAAAACTAGCCATTTGTAACCCTCCTCTATTTTAATGTATGCACCCCACCCAAATTTGTGCACTAGAGTTTGTTTTTTATTAAAATCTATGTTAAGATATAATGCAAAAAAGGAGAATTTTATGAAAAAAGAAAACACACTTAAATTGAAAGAAAGAAAGAAAGAAAGAAAGAAAGAAAATAAACCTTTAAAAACAAGAATAAAAATAACAATCGCTGGACTGAGTGCAATTGCTACACTGCTTTGCGGTTGTGGAAATAAAGATACACGTATTGATAACATCGATAAATACTATATACTTCGAGTTGCTGATGAGAGTGGTACAAAAAATAATATCGTTTACACCATTGATAATCGTATAGCTAATCATAACGACTGGTGGATAGATGGAAAAATTTACTCTTATAGTGAAAATTATTACGAAAAAGGTACTTACTCCTCACTTGAAAAATTTTCACCTATCCAATTTATTCCTTATACAGAAATTTTAGAAAAAGATACTTATTATAAACATAATGTGGCAAATAATACAGAAAACCAAGCATTTATGGCACATGCCTTAGAAACATATGCTTTTCCAACACACATAATTTATACTTTTGGAGAAACAACTTATGAATATCAGAGCCACGTATATGAAATCGAAAATCAATTAACAGAGGAAAAACGTTTCGTAATTGGCTATCCATTAATTCCAGAAGAAACAAACCCAACCCAAATCTATGATGCACTAACAGCAAGTTTTATTTATATACAAACGAACGAATTAGCCACTACTATTCCTTCTGAATTGGAGAAAATGGAAACTTTCACGCTTGAAGAAGGACGTACAATACTAGATAATATTGTTGCATTTGAAAACAATGCTATTTCTAGAAATCAAAACCTTGAAAATAAGTAATAAACAAAATATATAATTTTTATGTTATCATCATTAATAGGAGATGAAAAAAATGGATTGTTTATTTTGTAAAATTATAAAAGGAGAAATACCTGCCTATAAGATATATGAAGACGAAAAAGTCATTGCTTTTTTGGATATACATCCTAAGAAAAATGGGCATACATTAATTATTCCCAAAAAACATTTTGAAGACTTTACTAAAATCGATAGTGAAACTTTATTACATATTAATAAGATAAGCAAAAACATTGTTGCTCTACTAAAAGAAAAATTAAATGCGACTGGTTTTTGCATTAATACAAATTATCTAGATATGCAAGAAATCAAACACTATCATTTACACATTGTTCCAAACACAAAAGAAAAATTAAAAGAAGTAGAAGAAATTTATAACAAACTAAAATAGTAACTTTTCGTTACTATTTTCTTTTTATTCATACCATGAAGATACAATATTTACATTGCTACTTTGTGGCATAGGATCAGGTAGATGGAATCTAGTAAGCAAAGGAACTCGGAAAGCACTACCAAACACTAAAGCTGTTCCAGGACGGAGCGTTTTCAATTTTTCGATATCTTGACTAGACAAATTACTAGAAATGGAAACAACAATTTTCAAATCTTCTGGATGAAAAATACGATAAATTAAAAAGTTAGAACACTGTGACAAACAAGTAGTAGATAACTCACTCGGTCTTTGCGTAACAAAGCCTAAAATCAAGCCATACTTCCTTCCCTCTTTCGTAATTCGATCAAAAATATTGTAGCCGATAACATCAATATCATTATCATTTTGAACATAACGATGTGCTTCCTCAATAATAATATGAATTGGAAAACTTGCTCGTTCTTTTAAGGTAGTAGCAAACTCAAAATACAACTTCATATAAAGTTTTGTTAGTATCTTAGCAAAACGTTCATCGACATAATTAAAATTCATATTTAAAAGTTGAGCATACTCATTGGTACTCGTTAAAAACATACTTTTGACAAATTGTTCTTTACCAATATAGCCTTTATCATATTCAAAATACTTTCTTTGTTCACTATTCAAAATAGAATGCATTCTGACACGTAATTCATTTGCTTTCTCATACAAAGTAGCATTAGTAAGCATTCCCTCACTCATCAAAGCAAACTCCAAAGCATGATACAAATCTTCTAACGAATACACAAGTTCACTACGGTCAATAGAAAAAGTCTCTAAAGTAATAAACCCATTTAAATATTCAATAACAAACTGTAATGCCCCCATTTTTCCATTTTGATCAATATTTAAACATTGCTTTAGCGTTCTTGTATAACCTGGTTGAACAATAGGACTCTCCAAATTTAAAACCGAAGTATGAAACTTATTCAAAGTAGAAATAATTTGATCACTCAATTGGGTAGAAGACTTTCCACTTCCTATAATATCGAGCAAACTTTTAGCAATAATAGAATTTTTATATTGAATTACTTTTTCGTTTTCTCCTTTAAAAATAGCCACATATTGTAATGTTTTTTCTAAAATAGGAAGCAAAGTAGAATCATTTACATTTAAAAGCAAGGCAAGATCATCGACTTCTAAAAAATAAGCTGGAATCGTAACTATTTCTGTCTCTGCCTCATCTACATCTGTACGAGTTGTATAATATTTCACATTAATATTGGGTAAAGTATTTATTTTAGACAAAGCCGTATGGTATTCTCCATACACATCAAAAATCACCATATGAGCATTCACAGGCATCTTCGTATTGTAATAAAATAAATTTTGAATCAAACTAGCCACTCCGCAAGATTTACCACAACCAGAATTTCCTATAATGGCAAAATGATGTGTCAAAAAATCATTCATATTCGCTGTAACTTGATAACCTTCATACAAAGAAGAAGAACCGATTAAAATCGTATCAGAAGAATTATAATCTTGAGAGCCAATAATAAGCTCCAATTCTTGCTTATAAACAATACGACATACACTTGCAACACTTGGGTATTTAATAACCCCCGAAATAAATTCATTCCCACGGATTTCTCCAATCAACAAAATAGAAATTTCTGTTTCATTCATTCCTATTATTTCACCAACAATTTTAAAAAAATTTCCTCCATTTTCTCCCGTTTCTTCAAAGATAACATGAAAATTAATTACATTGGCTTGAATCGTTTTTTTTAAATTTTCTACCTTAACAATTTTATCTTCTATTTTTAATAATTTTCCAAACATACTAGTCACCCTATTCTTCTAATAGGATACCATAAAAAGCAAGCCTTTACAATTATTAAAAAAAGAGTGTTTAAACAACTTAAACAAATAATAAAGCATATGCCTTAAAAGACGAAAACCAATAAAATCAAAATGAACATTTATAAAGACGAAACTTGTTATTATTTCTTAGAAAAAAAAATTGGTCTAAACAATTAGATAGACCGATTTAATTCGGTTATGTTTATTCTAAGTTGATTTGATAAAGATTTTTCTTTTTCAATCCAAAGAAAAAGAAGGTTGTTCCTCCCTTTTAATATACGCCACAGCCGTTGAATCCTGCAAAAATAATTGCTAGCAATATAAATAGTACAATGATAATAAAAGCACTATTGTTGTTATTACAACATTTATCTTGCGTTTTTTTACAACAATTCATTAAACGGACACCTCCTTAAATATGAAAGACTAAATGAAAGCCCCTACAATGATGATTAATAAGATGAATAGCACAAGAATGATTGCTGGACCAAGTCCATTATTTCCACAACATTGACTCATAATTTCTCTCCTCCTTTATTTGTCTTTTCACTAATATAGTATGTTTTGCTAAAAAGTTGGTGAGTGTTCTTCTTGTATTTTTTTTACAAATTGGATATAATAAACATTGTTTAGGAGGATAAGAATGAAGAAAAAAATAGTAATACTTGGTCTATGTACTTTAATGGTATGTAGTTGTGGAAAAACCATCCCAAAATTAGAAAATGGGAACGATGCCGTTGTAACGTTTGAAAACGGAGAAAAAATCAGTATAGAAGAATTATACAACGATTTAAAAAACAACTTTGCTTTGGAGTCTCTCATTAATTTAGTAGACAAAAAAATACTAGAAGAGAAATACAAAGACAATTTAAGTAGCGCCGAAGAATATGCAGCCTCTACAATAAAATCATTAGAAGAAAATTATGGAGAAAACTTACTTGCTGCCATTCAAACCTACACATCGTATACAACAGTAGAAGCATATAAAAATTATGTCTACATAAGCCAGTTACAAAACCAAGCAAGAGAAGATTATGCAAAAAAACAAATCACAGAAAAAGAAATGAAAGACTACTATGAAAAAAATATTTATGGAGATGTTTTAGTAAATCATATCTTAGTGACACCAAATGTAAAAGAAGATGCTAGTGCAGAAGAAAAAACAAATGCTGAAAACGAAGCCAAAGAAAAAATAAATACCATCATTGCTAAATTAAAAGAAAGTGAAAACAAAAAAGAGGCTTTCAACAATTTAGCTAAAGAATATTCAGAAGATTCATCTACAAAAGAAGATGGTGGTTCTCTAGGGTATATCAACGATGGAACACTATCAAGTAGTTATGATGAAATTATAAAAAATGCCTTCCAATTAAAAGATGGAGAATTTTCAACAGAAGTAATCACAACAGAACTTGGATACCACGTTATTTTCCGTGAAGCTTCAAAAGAAAAAGCAAGTTTTGAAGATGTAAAAGATACTATTCTTGAAAAACTAGCAAATGAATTGTTAAATAAAGATGCCACACTAAGTATAAAAGCAATGCAAGAACTAAGAAAAGAATATGGAATGGACATTATTGATAGTGAAATTCAAAACCAATATGCAAAATACATTCAAAATTCTCTTGCACAAGCACAAAAAGAAACCAATTAAAAAGCACAAAAGTGCTTTTTTTATATCTTCTCTTTTATTTGTTCATAAAAATGAGACGAAGTAATGATTTCAATCCTACTCCCACTCTCCTGTAAACGTTCTGCCATCCGTAATTTTGTACTTTTATGATTTCCTTTTTGACTACCAACAATCAAAAAATCAGTACGAATTGTTACAGCATCATCAAGAAAAGCTCCAAGATTTCGCAAAATTTGCCTAGCTTCTTTTCTTGTCATCTCAGAGATGGTTCCTGTAATAACAACATGTTTTTGATAAAAAGGATGGGTAGAATCAAAAGTAGACTTAGTATTTACTATAGAACGAGATGGCAAAGACCCATAAGAATGTATCTTTAAAAAGGCAGAAAAACTTCCATATTGATTAAGAATTTCCTCTTGCAATTGATAAAAAATGGCCAAAGTCATCTCTACATCCTTTAAAGAACGATGGCTCCCTGTTGTATCCATACCATAATAATTAGCAATTTCTCCTAATTTATGACGATACAATTGTTTAAGCAATATTCTAGAAAGACGCAAAGTATCTACAAAATCATTTCCAAAAGGTTTCTGAAACAATTGGATAGAAGCATTATGAATAAAATTCACATCAAAAGGAACATTATGCCCAACCAAAACAAAATCATCAACAAAAGCCAAAAACAAAGGAAGAACTTCCTCGATAGGAGAAACATCCTTAACCATTTCATTCGTAATTCCCGTTAAATTTGTAATAAAAGAAGAAATAATAGACTTTGGTCGAACAAGCATTGAAAAAGTATCCACCACATGATGATCTATTACTTTTACAGCTCCTATCTCTATAATCTCATCTGTAAATGGATTCAAACCCGTTGTTTCTAAATCAAAAACGACAAAAGAAGCAGGAATATCCAAAATACTTCTTCCCTTATCCAATTTAGTTTCTCCTATTTTATACAAATGAACCTCTCCCCTTCTAAGAATTTTTTAACTCCTCTATAACAGACGCAATATCACTAGAAACAAACCCTTTTTGCAAAAGTTTTCTTTTCAATTGATAAAAAAGCTCTGTCCCTTGATAATTTCTAGACAATTTTTTAAACATCTTATTTGCTTCCCTTTGCAAAAACTCTTGATCTTTAGAAAACTCCATTCCACTAAGTAATTCTATAATTTCTTCCTTCGAATAACCCTCTTGCATACAAGAAAAAACAATCTTTTCTTTTATTCTAAAAGAACTATCTTTATGATTGGCATTCAACTTTTTTGTAATCAAATGTTCTAATTTTTCTTTCCATACCAACGCGGGAATTGTATCCAAGCATTGTTCTAACCTTTCTTCTAAAAAACCTAACTCCACACCTTTTTGAATGATTTTTTTAGGTCCAAAAAGCTTTAATGCAACTTGGTCATGTACAAATGCTTCCAAACAAGCCTCCTCATCAATTATCTTTTTCTCTTCCAAAAGACGAATAGAAGTAACAATATCCTCTTCTTTAAAATTTTCTTTCTTCAAATAAGCAGAAATCTCTTTTTTAGAACGATTTTTCTTACTTATATATTGCAAGGCTTTATAATAACAAGACATTTGAAAATTTTCTTTCATTATTTTTTGTAGCTCTTTCTCATCAATCTCTTTTTTAAGTAACAAATTATACTTTAAAATAATATCTGCAAACAAAATAACATCCTCATGGTTAGAAGAAAAAGAAATCTGATAACAATTATTTTTTATTTTTTTATAACTTTTTATTTTCATATCTGCATTATAACACTCTTTTCTATCCAAAAAGAAAAAATTAGTGATATTACGCTAATTTTTCTTTGTTTATTTCCTTTTTCTTAACTTTAATTATACTAGAAATCTGCTCCATCTTATTGACATCATTGGTTTCCAAAGCTTGATTAATTATCCCAAGATAACAACGTAAATAAAACTTTTGTTCCAAATCAGTCGTTTGTTCACAGGTTCTTTCCAATCGTTCTTTTATCCATAACAAACGTTGTTTTAATTTAGCAAACTTGGTTTTGCTCGCAGAAAGAAAACTTTGATAATTTTTTACATAAGCTTCCAAACACAAAGTAGAGCAATAAATTTCTTTGATCCAAGAATCTTCATTATTCAATTGAATGGATTCGATAACAGAAGGTTTCTCATAATCATTTTTCTGTAAAGATTGTTTTAAAACTGAATAGCTTTCTTGCAATTGCGTAGAATCAAAATCATTGGCACCCATAGCTTGCAAGACTTCTGCTTGATGTAAAGAAATATTGGCATTTCTAAAAACAAAAGAATGAATAGAAGTTCTATTTTTTCCTAAAAATTCACGAACCACAGAAAAGTCTCTTGCAATAGAATCAAACATAGGATAATGCTTTCTACCCACCATATCTCCTAACGATTTAAAAGTATAATAAGAACCTTTATTTTCTAATAAAATACTACCAATTCCTACTTTTTCTATGCTTCTATCTCCATTTTTATAGTCGTCCATTGCATCTATTTTTTCTTTCCATACACTAGAATGATTTAAAAAATGAAGCATGGACTCTTGTTTTTTCTCTGTTAAAAAGTCATTCGTATTTTCTCCTAAAAAGGACAATAAGCGAATATTTATTTTACAAAGTTGCGTAATAATAACATCGATTCCTTTTGGACCATAAGCTTTATTTTCCTTCAAAAAAAGAATTATTGGCAAAAGTTGATCCCAAGTAATATGATACGAATTATAATACAAATCCGCTAAAACACGTAATACTCGATCTTGCATTTGTTGGTCAGAAATTTGCGCTAGTTTCCCTTTCATAATCAACACCCCTTTTTGACATAAAAACTATTATAGCACAAAATTAAAAAAAGTCAAATATTCAAAGAAAAAAAGCCCAACTAAGCGCTTTCCATTTCTTTATATTGTTTACAACACAAATCCAAATCTTTTAACAAAGAATCAATCTCTTCTTCACTAGAAGTACGTACACCACTAGCAAATTTATGTCCACCACCATGATACTTTTCTGCAATTTCGTTAATGACAGGACCACGACTTCGAATATTTACCTTATACAAATTATTTTTCTCATCAAAAGTCACAAATACCCAAACAAGTACATCTTTAATATAATTAAAATCATTAATCATATTCGAAGGCGTAGAAATATCTACATTGTACTCTTGAATCACTTGAGGAGTAATTTTAATATAAGCAAAGCCATTCTCTGTCACATTCAAATGATTTCCCAAATAACCATGAAATTGAATTTCATTTAGTGGTCGTTCGTACAAAATATCATACAAGGAGACAAAATCTAAATTTTGTTCTTCAACGAGACGGGAAACAATACGAAATGTTTTTGCAGTCGTATATGCAAGTAAAAAACGATCACTATCGGAAACAATTCCTAAAAACAAAGTACTAGCAATGGTTTTATTCATTTTTAAAGGAGTATGAAAAAGAAGTTCAGCAATCAACTGACAAGCACTTGATGCAGTATCATCTACAATTTCAATATCACAAATTTTCTCCTCATGTGGATGATGGTCTATTTTAATGACTTCTTTATAAGATAAATCTTCAATGCCATCGACACGTTCTATTGTGGGAACATCGGTAATAAGAAGCAAAGCATCTTTCATCTCATGAAAATCAGACTTATCTAACATACCATACTTCTTAAAACGGGAAACGCCTGCTCCTACCGCTATCACTTTCTTATTAGGAAAAGTAAGTTTGATAGAATCTCGTAAAGCGATCTGACTCGCTATGGCGTCTGGGTCAGGCCCCATATGTCTTGCCACGACGATAGAATCATATTGCTTTATTTTTTTATAAATTTTTTTGTGGACAAAACTCGCCATATAAAAACCTTCTAACTAATAATATTGTATGTATCAAGAGCAATCATCAACTCTTCATTGGTTGGAACGACATAAACAGGAACTTTAGAATCCGAAGAAGAAATCATTCCCTCCTGAACATCCATATAAGATGCATATTTCCTATTTTCTTCCTTATCAATAAGGATACCCAAAGAAGACAATTTCGATACGATTTCTTCTCTAAATTCACGAGCATTTTCTCCTAAACCTGCTGTAAACACTAGAGCATCTACTTTCCCATCTAATTTGACAAAATACTTAGCAATATAACCTACAATACGTTCTACATACATATCATTTGCTAAAATACATTGATGATCTCCTTCATTCATTCCCACTTCAATATCTCTATGATCGGCAAACTTTTCACTAATTCCAAGTAAACCACTTTGTTTATTTAAAATAGTATCTACTTCTGCTAATGTTTTACCACTTTTGTTCATATAAAATGGAATCACAGAATAATCAATATCTCCAGAACGAGTTCCCATCATAATTCCAGAATTGGGACTAAATCCCATCGTTGTATCAATACTTTTACTCTCTTTAATACAACAAATACTTCCACCACTACCAATATGGCAATTGATTAAATTTACACAATCCTTTTTTAGAAGTTCTTGCATTCTTTTTGTAATGTATTTATGACTTGTACCATGAAATCCATATTTACGAATCCCATATTCTTTGTACCAACTAAATGGCACAGAATACAAATAAGACAATTCCTCCATGGTTTGATGGAAAGATGTATCAAACACACCTACCATAGGAGTAGTAGGCATAGCGCTTTGAAAAGCACGAATACATGCAAGCATAGCTGGGTTATGAAGTGGTGCCAAATCATTAAATTTTTCACATTCATGTAAAACTTCTTCTGTAATCAAAACAGAATCTTTAAATTGATCTCCTCCATGCACTAAACGATGCCCTACCCCATCAATTTCATCCAAAGAAGAAACAATATGATTTGAAAATAATTCTTCTTGTAAATACGTAATAGCATCCGAATGGTCTTTTAAATCCACTTCTCTTTTGGTTTTATTTCCATTCATTTTAATACTATAAAAGCTTCCATTCATTCCTATTTTCTCAAAATAACCACTAATAAGTTCATTTTCACTAGGAAGTTCAATACAATTAAATTTTAAAGACGAACTTCCTGCATTCACTGTTAAAATTTTCAAAATAATTCACCTCTACTAATCATTATACAAAAAAAAAGAAGTTTTTACTATGATTTATAGTAAAAACGTAATTATTTTTTCTTATTTTCAGAAACTGTTTTTTGACAACGTTTATAATTTGTTTTACAAGCCATTTGTTCTTTATCCACTACTTTTCTTGGATTACCAGAAAAATTATAACCATACTCATTAAACCGTTCATTAATGATAGAATCAACACCAACATCTTCCCTATCAAAACTTTTATAAAAATAATCAATATGTTTACGCATAATAAATCACCTAGTTATAGTATGCATACAATAGGAATTCTTTATACATACTAGTACTAGGTGATAAAATGGATGAAATATATTACAACCAATGTATTGCATGTACAGTAACGAATTGTAAATTTCACAACAAAGAAAACTATTGTACACTTGGAAAAATAGTTGTCTCAAACGACAAAAATGGAACAAATTGTGCAAGCTATAAAAAAAATGATTAGAGTAAATCCTCATAATCATTTTTTTGTTGTCTATTTATTTTTATCACTTCATGATTTTTAACTGCCTCATGAATAAGTTCCTCGAAAGGAATAAGTGCTTCGTATTCACTACATAATTTTGAATCAGGATTAATAACAGGATGTTCCGGAACAAAAATGGTACAACAATCTTCAAATGGCAATATACTCGTTTCATAAGTCCCAATTTGTTTAGCAACAGAGATAATCTCTAACTTATCGAAACAAGCAACAGGACGAATCACAGGAATACGTACGACCTCATTTATCGCTTTCATACTCGTTAGTGTCTGACTAGCTACTTGTCCAATAGACTCTCCATTCACTAAAATCTTCGCATTACTCCGACTAGCAATAATAGCAGAAATACGATACATCATTCTTCTCATAATCGTAATTAAATACTCATGAGGAATATTTTTATAAATGGCTTCTTGAATTTCTGTAAAAGGAATCACATGCAATTTAAATTCCAAATTGTACTTACATAAAACCTTAGAAAGTGCTTTCACTTTATTCTTTGCTTCAATGCTTGTGTGAGGTGGACTTTCAAAATAAATTCCTTCTAGTTTGACACCTCTTTTCATTGCCATATAACCTGCAACAGGACTATCAATACCTCCACTAAGCATCAAAATCCCTTTTCCAAGAGTACCAACTGGATAGCCACCGATGCCTTTTTCCACATCAAAATAAACATAACTTTCTTTACTTCGTAACTCCACATGAATAAGAAGTTCAGGAGTATGAACATCGACTTGTAAACCACTCTTATTTTTTAAAAGATAGCTTCCAATTTCCCTACTAATTTCTACACTGGTTTTAGGAACCAATTTATTACTTCTTTTTGTTTCAATTTTAAAAGTAGTAAACTCTTTTTCTTCGACTAACGTTAAAATAGATTTTTTAATTTCTTCCAAATCAAGGGTAGCAAGTTCATAGCCAATAATAATTTCATGAATCCCAAAAATTTCTTTTAATTCCTGAACCACCTCTATAAAATGTTGATCCAAGACACGAATAAACATTCTCCCTTTATCATAAAAGATTTCTACTGGATAATTCTCTAATTTTTTTTGAACATTCAAATACAAAGTTTTTATAAAAAGTTGAATATTCTCTTTTTTAGTAGTTAATTCTCCGTATTTAATCATAATTAGTTGTTTCATAACCAAACCTCTTCTCTCACCACTTGCAAAATTGATCTAAAAAAGCTTCTAATTTTTTTGTTTACTTGCAAGAGCACCCAATCGTTTAAACACCAAATCAAAACAATGCAAAAAACGATTGATTTCATCCGTCGTTGTCAAGTAAGACAAACTAATTCGTATGGTAGAACTAGCTCTTTTTTTATCATCATAAATAGCAAGTACCCCATTAGAAATCTCTCCACTAGCACAAGCGGTATTGGTTCCTATATAAATCTCATAATCTTCCAAAGCATGAATAAACGTTTCTGGTTTTATATTTGGCAAACTAATATTTAAAATATGAGGAATAGAATACGAAGTTTGATTAATCAAAATTCCTTCATAATTGGAAACCTCTTTTACTATCTTTTCATTCAACTTCTCTACAAAAGTTTCTTTTCGCTCCAAATCCTGTAATGCAAGCCGCAAAGACTTAGAGGCAGAGGCAATTAAAGAAACAGCAGGAGTTCCTGGACGAAGACCATTTCCACTTCCATGTAACAATGGAACCAACTGAACTTTCTCACTCTTATACAAAAGACCTATTCCTTTCGGTCCATAAATTTTATGAAAAGAAAAACTAGCCAAATCTACATCCTTTGCATTCACAGGAATTTTACCTAAAGCTTGTGTCATATCACTATGAAAAATAGTAGTTGCATTTTCCTTCTTAATAATTTGACGAATCATTTTAAGTGGCTGACGAATTCCCATTTCACTATTGACTCCAACAACACTTACCAAAATAGTCTCATCACGCATTTTTCGTTTTAAATCATCAAAATCAATCAATCCTTCTTGATCGCACTGAATCATTTCTATCTCAAAACCCAATGTTTTTAAATAATCACAAATTCCATAAATAGAAGGATGTTCCAAAGAAGAAACCAAAATATGATTCCCACGATTTTTATAGGCAAAAGCAACCCCTAAAAAAGCCATATTATTTGATTCTGTTGCTCCACTCGTATAAACAATTTCACTCTCTTTTACCTTTAATAGTTCACTAATCTGTTTGGTTGCACTTTCCATAAGTTCTTTTGAATTGACCCCAAGCTTGTGAAAAGAATTAGGATTACCTATAAAATCTTTACTCACTTTCATCATAGTATCCATAGCTTCAATAGACATAGGAGTCGTAGCACTATAATCCAAATAAATCATATTTAACACATCCTTTTAAGCATTTATTATACGAAAGAATTATTCTTTTGAAAAGAAAAACTACCGATATTCTTCCATAAGTCTTTTATGAATACCAGGTTCAATAATATTAATTGCATTGATTGCACTTTCCAAAGAAGTTTTAAAATTCCCCTTATAAAAAGCATTTTCTGCTTTCGAAAGACCCATATCCACCTCTTTATTCACCCGATATCGATTGCCATACATAATTGCCGTCTCAGCCATTTTAGCTGTTTTCACAATTTCTTTCGAAGTCGTATAGACCTTAAACACCAAATCTCTTGCCGTATCCACTCTTGTATTTAATACTCGAATAGAAATCGGGGTATGTTCAAGTTCTTTAATAATCTCGTCAATTGCTTCTGTTGCCTCAGACATTTCTATAAAATAGTTTTCAGGTATGATTGGTAAACGATAGCTTCGAATTTGTGCTTTGGACTTCATCAAAATATCTTTGATTTCATCAAGTTGTTCACGTGCCCGCAATTCATCTTCTTTTAAACTTCCAATGGTTCGTAATGCTCTTTCTAATTTTTCCTCCGTTTTTGTTAAACTTACATTTAAGTTTTCCATATCTTTTCCTAACTTAGCAAAATAAGACTTCTTACTACGATGCGATTCGATAATTTCATCGTACCTATCTCGAATGTCCTTTAATTCAACAGCAATTTCTCCAATCACCGATACATCCTCATTCGTTAAATCATAACTGTACTTTATATCATCTAACTTCTGATACAAATCATTATTGATTTTATTTAATTTGGTTACTTTAACCAAAATCGTACGAGAATAATCTTCAAAGATTTTTTTAGCAATTCGTTCTTTATCAAAATCATTATCTGTAGATTCAAAATAATCCAAAATCGTTTTTAACTCAAAAATTGAATCTTCTAAATTTAAAACATTCAAACGAACAAAAATATCAGCAAGTTTTTTATTGGCTTCTGTAATGTTATAATCCAAATTCAAATACTCTAAATTGTATCCTTCACGCTCCATCTTCTCTTTCGTTTTAATAATAGAAGCAATCTTATTAGGAATTAATTTTTTTCCCATAAGTAAAATACTAGGAGCTTCTTCAATCACAATTTTTAAATTTCCAATGGTATCATCAATAGCCTTTACAATTTTCCCTATTTCTTGATAAGCATTTTTATCCATCGCCGATTCAAAAGCCCCAAAAAGTTTATCTACATTTTCAAATTGCAATGTTATAGGTTTAGCAATTTGTGAAAACTCAGAAGGATTCATATGGTACTTATTTAAAATTTCCCGATAACTAGCTTTCAACTTCGTTATGGTATCTCTATTTCTTTCTTCACTTAAAGTAATCCCACGTATTTCTTCCAATAAAAAATTAGACTTTGTTTTCACATAACAAATATCTAGTTCCGCTTCTGTTATTTTCTTTTTTAATTCTTTATACAACTTCTCGTTAAACAAATCTTCTATTTCCAAAAGTGCATCGGTAATTCTAGGAACTTCTATATCTTTAATTTCTTTAAAACGTCTTTGCCACTCTGTAAAGATTTCTTTTGAATCGGTATTATTAATCAAAGGCTCTACTTTATTAAGTTCAGACAAAATACTAGCAGAAATAATCAAATTTTTA
Source organism: uncultured Mycoplasmatota bacterium (assembly GCA_947649365.1). Taxonomy (GTDB): domain Bacteria; phylum Bacillota_I; class Bacilli_A; order RF39; family UBA660; genus MGBC108787. The sequence goes on from CANSRH010000007.1 coordinate 22,833, forward strand.
TCACGCTCTAACTTTTGAATCTCTCTTGCATACCTCTGTCTTTCTTTTCTCCCCATCCAATTTAAAGCGACAACAAGAATAATGACTGTTGCAATATAATAGGTAATCCCCATCAATATAAAAGTAGTTTTAGACATACGAACCACTATCCTATCATTATTATGATACCATAGATTAATAACATATTGTGAAAAAATACGACAAAAAAACACAAAATTAACTTTGTGCGAAAAAAAGAAATACAGTTCATTAAATAATAACAATTCGATAAGGATTCTCTATTGTTCCATCACCACTTTGGTATTGTACATCTGATTTTAAATAGAACGTTGGACGAATATTATTTATATTAGAAGAATACATCACTCGATTTTGATTAGGATAACCATTAGGATATAATCCCCAAACAGCTTTTCCATAAGTGTTATCCACATAATTTTGTTCAGGTGAAATCGTCCATTCATAATATTTTTCTTCTAACAAATATAACCAAGCTTTATTTATATAGTCTTGTGCACTATTGTAAATACTAGTAAACCAATAATTTTTTTCTATCGAAAAAGCATAATCAGAAGGATACATTAATCCAATATTAGATAGAAAATAAATATTTCCTCCACTCTTACCACTTATATTACTTCTCTCAACATTGTAAAATTGTTCAGCCGTATAAGTAGAATATTGATTATTAGCTGGTGCTCCTAAATACCATTTGGCTTGCCCTATAAATTGCTGATAATCTTTAATAGTATTCCAAAATACAGTATTTAAAACATCAGTATTTAAAGGACTTATCTCCCATATATTGCTACCATTGCTTTTATTCCAACGATACCCTTTCTTGCTTGGAGAATTTGTAGCATTTTCCAAAAAACCACTTTCCTCTTCAATATAAAAATCTGCTTTAATAAGTTTAACCCGATTCTCATATTCTCCAGTTTCACTAGATTGAGTTGGTATCACTCCAATCACTCGATATAAATTATCATTCGTACAATTCTCACTACATCCAAAATAAATATAATTATCTGGGTTAGATCCAACATATCGATAATCAGTTAAACTTGGTGTTTGTTCTGTTGATGCATGATCTATTTTTTCTATTCCTGCATTTGTACCACTTAAACTAATTATATAATTATTCAACATGATTCCAGAAAAAAACTCTATTGTACATTTCACTTTTCCTTCATTGATATTTCGAATATTGGGTCCCCATTCTTCATAATCCCAATATCCTTCTGCTCCTTTATCACAAGTTATACTTACATCATACGCTCCCTTACTAGGTAACGTATTTATACTTTCTCCATCCATTGTAATGGCAAGTTCCAAATCTCCACTAACAAACGATGGTACTCGTCCTCTTAGGACATTGAATGTCTTTTCTTCTTTATATAAAGCAAATGTTTTGTATAAGGTAATACTTCCTACTACAATTAGGATTCCCACTATACTAAATACTACTTGTTTCTTTCTTCTTTTGTTTTTACTAAACCTTTCCAATCCTTCTGGTTTACTTAATGTACCCCCCCCCCAGAAGTCTTGTTCTGGTTGGGAGATTGTTTTTTATCTTTTTCATTTCATCTCTCCTCTATTTTCTATTATTATTCTAACGTAATCTTTATAGAAAAACAACTCAAAAAAAGAAAAACAGTAAGAACTATTTTTCTTTCTTATTAGGACTAAGTATAGTAATCGATATATTTTTGGTATCTATTTTTTTTAACACTTGCATGACTTTCTCTAAAGTAATACTTTCTATATGTTCTTTTACATTATCTTGTACGGTACCAAATGCTAAAATATCCTCTTGAATTAAATTATTAACCCCCATAATATCATCATAATTGAGTACCAATGTAGCTACACTTGCATTCTTTTTTCTTTGTAAATTTTCCTCTGTCATTTCTAAGTGTTGGAGCTGTTCTTTAATCATTTTAATTGCTTCTTTTGGATATTTAGTATCAATAGTAATCGTTGCAATTACATAATCTTCGATAAAAGACCTGGAAGCACTCATATAATTAATTAACTCATTTTCCATCAAATATTCTTTTAAATCACTAGTTGGACCAAAATTACTATGAAGAAGTAAAAAATAAATATAACGAAGTTCTATAGGATCAATCCCTTTAAAAGCACTAATTGGTGTTTTCACAGAAATTTTCACTTTTGTATTCTCTACATTTCCAAAAAACTCACTAGATTCTTCCACAACTCCAACTGGTTCTTTTAACTTCTTTAATTTTGGTAACTTGTAAGAAGAGAAATCTTTAGTACTCAAATTATCCTCTACAATTTTTACAATCTCATAAGGATTCACATTTCCAGTAACTACTAAAAACATATTTTTAGGATGATAAAAAGTATCATAAACCAACTCAATATCTTCAATATTTGTATTTTGAACATCTTCTTTGGTTCCTACAATCGTCTCTTTGTATCGATATTCATGAAACAAATCTGCAAAATGATGAAAATAAAGTTTACTCTCTGGAACATCTTCATCCATAGCTAGCTCTTCCAAAATAATACTTCTTTCCTTATTAACCATTTTTTTAGTAAAAGAAGGCGTCAAAACAAAATCCAACAAATGATTCAAATTATCTTTGATATGAGAGGTAGAATACACATGATAACAAGTATAATCAAATGTAGTAAAAGCATTTACTTCACTTCCATATTGCGTATAAAAATCAGTAGCTGTCGAACCATCAGGTTCATAAAAATTAAGATGCTCTAAAAAATGAGCAATTCCACTTGGTACTTTTGTGTATTTACTATCTCCTTCTAATTTAAATTCTTGATGAATGGAACCATAATGAACTCCTAAAGCACTAAACGTTCCTTTTACTTTATCATTTTTCCAAATATAAACAGGCAATTGTTTTAATACTTTTTCATAATAAATCGTTTCCTTAAGGCCTTTTAAGCTAATTTCTTTCATTACGCCTCCCCCTCTCCTTGTAATTCATAAACAAAATTAATTTTTAATTTTTTTCCTAAATGTTTTAAATCTTTTTTAGTAATCGTTTGATAAGTATCTTTGATATCTTTAAAAAGAGGAGAACCTACGATTGTGTGAAACGTGTAGTTATTAATTAAACTATTTTGATTGTCCACCACTACTTCTAGAGAAGTAGAAAGTTGCTTTCTTGCCATATCCATTTCTTCATCCGTAATTTTTCCCTGGGCCATTTCTTTCACACATTTTTTAATTAATTTGACAGCCAAAGAAACATTCTTCCCATCCAGACCAACATAAATATAATACATTCCATCGTATTTAGAAACAATAGAAGAAACACTATAACAAAGCTGATTGTCTTCACGAAGTGCTTTATAAATCTTAGACTTTAATCCTCCAGAACACAATATTTCATCGAAAAAAGCAAGGCCTCCAAATAATTCTTCTTTACTTAATTTCTCCAAATTAAAACCTACAATCAAATTCGTTTGTCCAAAAGAAGAAGGTTCTTTCGTAATCAACTCTTTTTTACGTAGCTTGTTTTGAACATAAGGAGTAACACTATGATTTTTTACACAATTGTTATGAAAAGCTCCTTGAATATACTTAACAACTTCTTCCATATCCAAATCCCCAATAATATAAATATTGCATAAACTATTTTCATAAAATTTTCGATAATACTGATAAAGAGATTCAGGAGTGATACGTTCAATTTCTTCTTTGATTCCTAAAACAGAAGCAGCAGTAATCGATTCTTTATCCATAGTTTGTAAAGCTTGTTGAAACGCATAATTCATAGCATTTTCTTTAATAGACTCTATATCAGATAAAATACGCTTTTGAATAATACGAAAAATTCGTTCATCAAACGCTTCTTCTTTCACATTCGGGTTTTCTATAATTTCAAAAGGAAATGACAACACTTTTTTTAAATAATTTGGATCATTTACATAAATAGGATTAATAAAATCATAAACAAAGCTGGACAAAATCATATTTCCAACTTTACTAGAAACACCATAGAAAAAAGATTGATAAAGTTCTTCCAATCGAATAACCAAATCTTTTCGTTTCGGATACTTTTTTGTAGAATGACAAAGCATATCCACTAGAAAATTTCGAAGACCAAGTTCTTCTTTTTTCGCATTATCATAAAAAGTAATTTCCATATGACAATTTTTAAACTTATCTGTTTTAATCGTATAAATGGTAAATGTATCAAATTCAAACGCCTTATATTTCATGAGTAGCACCTCTCTTTTTTAGTATACACAACATTTTTGGAATTATAATGTAGTTATTATATCATTTATTTTTCATTTTATGAGAAAAAAGCAAAAAATAGAGGTTACGCATGATCCTCTATTTCATTCATAATTTGATGTGTTGATAATTCTTCTGTGTCATCCATTAATTTTTCTTCAAAAAATTCACTGGCATCATCATCCATAAACTCTTTTTGAAGAAGAATTTCAATGTCACTATATTGTTTCGCACCTGTTCCAGCAGGAATCAGTTTACCAATAATAACATTTTCTTTTAAACCTCTCAAATGATCAATTTTACCACGAATAGCAGCATCAGTTAACACTCTAGTTGTTTCTTGGAATGATGCAGCAGACAAGAAAGAATCTGTTTCCAAAGCACCCTTTGTAATACCCAACATAATTGGTCTACCCTTTGCAGGAACACCACCACGTAAGATAACAGGTTTATTTCCTTCTGTGAACTCTCTCATAGAGACAGTCAAACCTTCTACAAATTCAGTATCCCCTACATCGACAATTCGTACTTTATTAATCATACGAGAAACAATAATTTCAATATGCTTATCAGAAATATCTACACCTTGTAATTTGTACACCATTTGAATTTCTTTTAAGATATATTCTTGTGCAGTAATTGGGTCAGTAACAGCAAGTAACTCCTTAGGACTTACAGCTCCTTCGGTTAATTTATCACCCGCACTTACGACATCCCCAACATTCACACGAACTTTCATATTGTAATTGGTAACATGGTCTCTTACTTCCACATCATTGGCAATCACAATTTTGTGTTTACCATTTTGTTCTTCAATGGATTCCACTTTACCATTAATCTCAGCAATCGTAGCTTTTGCCTTTGGATTACGAGCTTCAAACAACTCTTCCACTCTTGGAAGACCTTGTGTAATATCCGCATCTCCACCATGGGCAACACCACCTGAGTGGAAAGTACGCATTGTAAGCTGAGTACCTGGTTCACCAATAGATTGTGCAGCCATAATACCAACAGCTTCTCCAGTCTCAACCAAATTTCCTGTTGCAAGATTTCGTCCATAACATTTTTGACATACACCATTATTGCATTTACATGTCAATATACTACGGATTTCTACACGTTTGACACCAGCTTTTTCAATCTTTGCTACGATATTTTCAGTAATCATTTCACCCTTATCCAAAATAACGTCTTTCGTTTCAGGATGAATAATCTTTTGTGCAGCATAACGGCCCAAAATACGTTCTGATAATGGTTCAATTACAGAGCCATCTTTATCATTAATTAAATCGTATACCATAACACCATTAATGCTTCCACAATCAAATTCACGTACAATAATGTCTTGAACAACGTCAACCAAACGTCTAGTTAAATATCCAGAATCTGCAGTACGTAAAGCTGTATCTGCAGAACCTTTACGTGAACCATGGCTGGATAAGAAGAATTCGGATACCTTAAGTCCTTCAATAAAGTTAGAAGTAATTGGGATTTCAACAGTAGAACCATCTGGTTTCGCCATCAATCCACGCATACCAGCAAGTTGTACGAAGTTAGAAATCGAACCACGAGCTCCAGAATTCATCATCATAAATAATGGATTATTAAAATCTCCCTGAGCCATTGCTTGTAACTCAGCCTTAATCTTATCTTGTTGACTATTCCATGTATTAATAACATTATTATAACGTTCTTCTTCGGTAATCAAACCACGTTTAAATTGTTTATTAATCTTATCAACAATTTGATTACCTTCCGCAATCACATCATGTTTCGTTTCACTAATATGAATATCAGCAGCAGAAACAGTAATACCTGCAATCGTAGAATATTTAAAACCTAAATCTTTCAAACGATCAAGCATAATAGAAGTCTCTGTTGTTTTATATCTTTTAAACACTTGCGCAATAATGCTTTCCAAATTTTTCTTAATAAATGGTTTCACTAATTCACGACTTGCAATTTCTTCTTTAATATTTGTACCCATTTCCAAGAAATATTTACTTGGTGTAATTCCTTCAATATTTTCTTTGGTTGGTTCATTAATAAATGGATAAGAATCCGGTAAAATCTCATTAAAGATAATCTTACCACAAGTAGTAACTAAATATTTATCCTTTTGTTCATCCACAAATATTTTATGTTTAAATGAACGCACAGGCAAAGCAATTCTTGTATGAAGCGTAATCTCTTTTCGTTCATAAGCCATCAACACTTCATTGCTATTCTTATACACTTTTCCTTCGTTTGGTTCTCCACTTTCTTCTTTTGTTAAATAACAATTCCCAAGAACCATATCCTGAGATGGAGTAACAATAGGTTTTCCATCTTTCGGATTCAAAATATTATTGGCACCAAGCATTAAAATTCTAGCTTCGGCTTTTGCTTCTTCACTTAAAGGTACGTGAACCGCCATTTGGTCTCCATCAAAGTCAGCGTTAAATGCTGCACACACAAGTGGGTGAAGACGAATAGCTTTTCCACCTACAAGTTTCGGTTCAAAAGCTTGAATACCAAGTCTATGTAAAGTTGGGGCACGGTTTAACATAACAGGATGTTCTGTTATTACATCCTCAACGATATCCCAAACACTATCATCACGAGACTCAATTAATTTTTTTGCTCCCTTAATATTATGAGCAAGTCCACGTTCCACAAGACCATGAATCACATGTGGTTTAAACAACTCCAAAGCCATTTCTTTTGGAATTCCACATTGATACATTTTAAGATTTGGTCCAACAACGATAACACTACGTCCTGAATAGTCAACACGTTTACCAAGCAAGTTTTGACGGAAACGTCCTTGTTTTCCTTTTAGCATACTTGCAAGAGATTTTAAAGGTCGATTTCCAGCAGCTGTTACACTACGCCCTCTACGTCCATTATCAAATAAACTATCCACAGCTTCTTGAAGCATACGTTTTTCATTTTGAACAATAATGGTTGGAGCTCCAAGTTCAAGTAATTTTTTCAAACGATTGTTACGATTGATAATTCTTCTATACAAATCATTCAAATCACTTGTTGCAAAACGTCCACCATCGAGTTGTATCATCGGACGAAGATCTGGTGGAATGACAGGAAGAACATTGAGTACCATCCACTCTGGCTTGTTGTTTGACTCTTGGAACGCAACTAGACAATCCAAACGTTTTACCAAACGAATTCGTTTTTGCCCAGTAGCAGTTTCAAGTTCTACGCGAATTTCTTCTACTTCTTTATCAATATCCACTTCTTTTAATAAAGTTTGAATGGCTTCTGCACCCATTCCTACTTTAAAAGTAGAACCATATTTTTCATAATAAGCACGATATTCCTTATCAGATAAGGTTTGTTTTTTACCCAAAGGAGCATTTCCTGGGTCCAACACGACATAACTTACAAAATAAAGAACTTCCTCCAAATCTCTCGGAGACATATCCAAAACAAGGCCCATTTTAGATGGTACACCTTTAAAAAACCAAATGTGTGAACATGGACTAGCAAGTTCAATATGTCCCATTCTCTCACGACGCACTTTTGATTTAGTAACCTCAACACCACAACGATCACACACAACATTTTTGTATCTTAATCGTTTGTATTTTCCACAACTACATTCGTAATCTTTAGAAGGTCCAAAGATTTTTTCGCAGAACAACCCATCTCTTTCTGGTTTTAACGTACGATAATTAATTGTTTCTGGTTTTTTTACCTCACCATGTGACCATCTTAAAATATCATCAGGAGAGGCGATTCCTATTTTAATTCCTTTAAAATTATTTACTTCTATCATAGGATATCACCCCCTTCTAAATCTTCTTCATCCAAATCTTCTGGAAATTCCAAATCATCCAAATCATTACTTTCAAATTCGTCTTCTTCTACTACGTCACTATCTTCTTCTGGAAGAGGTGGTTCCAAAGACGTTTCTTCTTCCTCTTCTGTTGGATTCAAATCAATCTCATCAATACGAAGCATATCGTCTTTTTCTTCATCTTCTTCAATATCTTTTAAATCAAGTAGCTTATCTTGATGATCTAAAATTTGAATATTCAATCCCAAAGCTTGGAATTCTTTAATTAGTACTCTAAAACTTTCTGGTACACCCGCTTGATTTACAGTTTTTCCTTTTACCAAAGATTCATACACTTTTACACGTCCTACAACATCATCGGACTTAATAGTCAAGATTTCTTGTAAAACATGAGAAGCTCCGTAAGCATAAAGTGCCCAAACTTCCATTTCACCAAATCGTTGTCCACCAAATTGAGCTTTACCACCAAGAGGTTGTTGTGTAACTAAACTATATGGTCCTGTTGCACGAGCATGTAACTTGTCATCCACCATGTGATGTAGTTTAACCATATACATAACACCAACATTGACACGGTTTTCAAAAGGTTCACCAGTACGTCCATTGATTAACTCAACTTTGCCATCCTCAGCCATACCAGCCTCACGCATTTCTTCGTGGATATCATCTAGGTTTGCTCCATCAAATACTGGAGTTGCATACTTCACACCTAAACGTTTTCCAGCCATACCTAAATGTACTTCCAAAATTTGTCCAATGTTCATACGACTTGGCACACCAAGTGGATTCAACATGATATCAACAGGAGTTCCATCAGGCAAATAAGGCATATCTTCTTGTGGAAGAACCAAACTGATAACACCTTTGTTTCCATGACGTCCACTCATTTTGTCTCCCACTTGAATCTTACGTTTTTGAATAATGTACACACGAATAATTTTAAATACACCAGGTGGCATATCATCACTATTTTCTTTTGTATACACTTTAACATCGTGAACAATACCATCTGCGCCATGTTCTACTTTTAAAGAAGTATCACGCACTTCACGTGTTTTTTCTCCAAAAATAGCATGCAATAATTTTTCTTCACTCGTTAATTCTTGTACTCCTTTTGGAGTCACTTTACCAACAAGGATATCTCCTTCTTTTACCTCTGTACCGATACGAACAATACCTTCCGCATCTAAGTTACGACGAGCTTCTTCTCCTACATTTGGAATATCACGAGTAATTTCTTCTGGTCCAAGTTTCGTATCACGACACTCAATTTCATAACGTTCTATATGTAGAGAAGTATATACATCGTCTTTTACTAAGTTTTCATTTAAAATAACAGCATCTTCATAGTTATAACCATTATAAGTCATGAAAGCAACCGTCATATTTTTACCAAGAGCAAGTTCTCCATTTTGAGTACTTGGTCCATCTGCAAGAACTTGTCCTGCATGAACTTGATCACCTTTTTTAACAAGAGGACGATGATTCAAGCTACTTGATGCATTGGTTCTTTCAAAATTTGCTAAATAATACGTGTCTTTTCCTTTCGCAGTTTTTACAATTATTTTTAAAGCATCGGCATATTCAACCACACCATCCGCTTTAGAAACCACAGTACTTCCTGAATATTTTGCAGCTACGTGTTCTACTCCTGTACCAACGATTGGGGAATCACAAGTAAGAAGAGGAACCGCTTGACGTTGCATGTTTGCACCCATCAAAGTACGATTGGCATCGTCATAATCCAAGAAAGGAATACAACTTGTTGTAATGGCTACCAATTGACTTGGTGCAACATCCACAAAATGCACTTGTTCTCTTTTACACATCACATTATCGCCGTTAATACGAACCAAAACTTCCTCATCCACAATACGTCCATCATTATCAAGAGCAACTGTTGCTTGAGAAATATAATAATCCGCTTCTTCATCCGCTGTCATGTAGACAATATCATCCATTTGTACAACACCATCAATCACTCTACGATAAGGAGTTGTAATAAATCCATATTCATTAATTCTTGCGTATCCTGCAAGACTAGTAATTAATCCAATGTTTTGACCTTCTGGAGATTCAATAGGACATATTCTTCCATAGTGAGAAGCATTAACGTCACGTACATCCATACCAGCACGGTCACGAGAAAGTCCACCTGGACCTAGAGAACTCAAACGACGTTTATCAGTTAATTCTGCGATAGGGTTAATTTGGTCCATGAATTTAGAAAGTTGAGAAGAACCAAAGAATTCTTTTAATACCGCTGTAACAGGGCGAATATTAATCAAAGATTTTGGAGTAACTGCATCAATTTCTTGCGTAGTCATACGTTCACGAATAACTCTCTCCATACGAGACATACCTACTTTAAATTGATTTTGAATTAACTCTCCCACTTGACGAACACGTCTATTTCCTAAGTTATCAATTTCATCATCATTTCCAAACCCTTCATGCAAATTAAGATAATAAGAAATAGAAGCATAAATATCTGGTATAGTAAGTCTTTTAATATCAACACTTTGATCATTACCAACAATTTTCACTGTTTTCTCTGGATTATTCTTATCCACAACCAAAATCTCTTGAATTTGGTCATAAGTATCTAATTCTTCATTAATAATTGTTTTTTTAACACCAAAACCATTTGCCAAAACAGGTTTAATTTTTTCTAAAACCTCTTTGGTAACCACTTCGCCCTTCTTAGCAACTATATCCTTGCCATCTTTAATATCTTCTGCAAGGGTTGCATTAAGAAGTCTATCTGCCACATTTAATTTTTTATTAAATTTATAACGTCCCACTTTTGCGAGATCATAACGGAAATGATCAAAGAATCTTGTCACCAATTGGTTTTTAGCAGAATCCAAAGTAGCAGGTTCTCCTGGACGCAATTTTTCATAAATTTCAATAAGAGCTTCATCCGTATTCTTCGTACTATCTTTAAGTAAAGTATTTTCTAAATACGCATTTTCTCCAAATACACTTACAATATCTTCATCATTAGAAAGACCAAGTGCTCGTAAGAAAGTGGTTACTGGTACCTTTCTAGTTCTATCAATACGAACATACATAATATCTCTTGCATCCAGTTCATACTCAAGCCAAGTTCCACGATTAGGGATAACTTCTCCACTAATAATACGACGTCCATTTTTATCAATTTCTCTTTTAAAATAAATACTAGGACTACGCACCAATTGCGAAACAATAACACGTTCTGCACCATTAATAATAAATGTTCCTGCATCAGTCATTAAAGGCATATCTCCAAGGAAAATCTCTTGTTCTTTCACCTCACCAGTTTCATGAATAAAAACTCGTGCTTGTACCTTTAAAGGTGCAGCATAGTTAACCATTCTTTCTTTCGATTCTTTTACAGAATATCTAGGCGTGTCAAAAGAATAGTCACCAAAATCTATGGTCACATTACCAGTAAAACTCTCTACTGGAAACAATTCCTCAAATGTCTCCTTAATACCCTCTTCTAAGAACCAATTGTATGATTTTTTTTGGATTTCCAACAAATCCGCAAGTTCCATTGTGTTTTTTGATTTTGAAAAGCTTCTTCTTTCAGAATAATCTCCGAATTTTTTTAATTTAAAAGCCACGATCTCACCCCATCTAACATTTTTTAAAAACAAACTAATTTCACAAAAAAATTAACACGTCACCAATTTATAATTCTAAACTCTTTTAATTTTTATGTCAACTCCTATTTGCTCTTATAATATAAAATCCTTTTTCTTTCTTCACAACTTCTAATTTGTACATAGATTCCAGTAGTTTCATTATACTTTTCGCCCCTTGATCTTTACGTATCACAAACCACAATCGCCCTCGAGGATTCAAAAATTGTTTTGCTTCCGATAAAATCTGTAAAACAACTTTTTTACCAGCACGTATTGGAGGATTCGTAACAACCAAATCAAACGTTCCACTTACATTTTCATAAACATCACTAACAATCGCCTCTGCATCGACACGCAATTCTTTGCAATTTCTATTTGCCAAATGCACCGCTCGTTTATTCACATCAATTAAAGTCCCCTGACAAGAAAAAAGTTTAGAAAGAACAATTCCCATAAATCCATAGCCACAACCAACATCCAGAACAGTACCTACATCTCGTTCTTCTTCTAAAATAGTCTCTACCAACAAACGACTTCCAAAATCAATTTTATCTTTTGAGAAAACACCATTATCACTCATAAAAACAAAAGTATCCACCCCATATTGATACTTAATCGTTCTTAGTTCACTCTTCAATGTTTCATTGTTCGTAAAATAATGTTCCAAAAAATCACCATTCAATCTAAAAGAATAATTGTATTCAAAATTATAAAATAGAAAAAAAGAAAAGTCAATGACAAGTTCACGTAATTTCATTGACTTTTCCTAAAAAATATGTATTCTATCTTCTACTTGTACTTGTACTACAATCTTTTTCACTTTCCAAAATAGTAAAAATTTCTTCATAAGTTATAGTTTTATTATATTCAATGTCTTCAAAACAAGGTTGAAAAGAAGCATCAACTGTAATATGATAACCAGAATAATTCTCAACTCTATAAGTTTCATAATTAAAAAACAAATCCATAAAACTCATACATCATCTATTTATTCTTTAAAAAAATTCATCATTTTTTTGATTACAATTTACTTTTTATTTATAAACAAAAAAAAGAAAACTAATTGTGTGAACGTATTCTTGTACTAAATATAGTTTTCTTTTCTAAATTATATTCTAATTCTTTTAAACAATCCAAAATACAAAAACCATTTCCTTTTTCTAAATTTATTTTATCATATGGAACTCCATATCCATTTATTTTTCTTTTACGATAAAAAATAGAAGCTTGAAAAATCTGTGTATCTAAAAAAGAAAGAGATAAATTTTTTCCAGCAGTTAAATGCTCATTGATATAAGGAAAGTTTTGTAAGTCCAAATTACTTGCTTCAATTTCAGAAACAAAAACCGAACGACCATCCTTATTGTCATAAACTATACCACATAGTCTATTTCCACCGAATACCTGTAAATACATATTTTGTTGCGAAGCTTGATAAACTATTTGCTCTAAATTTACTTTTTTGAAATCACTTTCTATTCTTAAATAGTTTTCCAAATCTTCAAAAATAATTGAAAAATTTGCTCCATTTTTATAATATAGATTTTCATTTTTCTCTTTATTCTTTACAATTTTTTTTAAATTCAAAGAAGCATAAAATGCTCTTTTATCTATATCATATCCTAATTTCATAAATTGCATCTCAGAAAAAAACTGCAAAAGATGTGGATAATTTTCTAAATTCAAATCCTTTCTATCAATAAACTCTTGTAATTCAAATTCTTCATCTTTATAATTGTGGATAATAAATTTGGCATTATGATTTGTAACTTTTAAATAAGACTCATCAAGTACAGATTTTGTATATACTCTTTCTTCCAATTTTCCCATAACTATTTCTCCTTTCAAAACATACTTTTCTAGTATACAGCCATTCAATGGGAATTGCAAAAGAAAAGCAACTAATTTCTCTAGTTGCTCTCTAAATAACACTTTTTCATATAATCATCTGTCATCCCTGATAAAAAATCAATCACCATTCGATTTACATTTGTGTTTACTAAATAGTCTTCACACATCGTATTCAAAAACACTTGATAAATTTCCGAAGACTTATTTTTCATTTCCACATCTTTTTTATACTTCATAAACAAATGACGAAACATGCTCTCATACATTTGCAAATTTTCTTTCGTATTGGCTTTACTATAAATCATTTTGGTATTAAACTCCTTTAATTCAAGCAAAGCTTTATAAACAGAATCACTCATTTTAATGTAAGGCTTTCCTTTGCTATTTTCAATTACATCGGAAACAAACGTATTAATAATTTCCCGATTGGATAAACCAAGAACTTCTGTAATAGAAGTAGGAATCTCTTCTTTTTTGATTACCCCCAAAATCAAAGCATCTTCAATATCTTTTCCAATATAAGCTAAAATATCACTAATACGTACCACACAACCCTCAAGAGTCATTGGACGAAGTTGTTTTACAAAATTTTCCTGTTGATAAGACAATGCATACTCCTGTAAAAAATCTTCTTTGTTTTTGATAACAGGATGATACTCATGCAAAGGAAGTTCCCCATTGTGACACATAATGGCATCCAAAACTTGCAAACTAATATTTCTTCCCTTTCCATTTTGTTCTAAATGCATAAGTACACGAACACTTTCAATATTATGATGAAAATATCCTTCTCCATTTTCTAGGCTAATTTTATTTAAAATACGCTCCCCTTCATGTCCAAAAGGAACATGGCCCAAATCATGTCCAAGCGCTGCTGCTTCAATAAGATCCTCATTCAAACCCAAGTTTCTTCCAATGGTTCTAGCAATCTTAGAAACCAATTGCACATGAATCATTCGTTTGGTAATATGATCATTTTCATTAAACGTAAATACCTGTGTTTTATCCGCATACCTTACATAACTTAACGAATAAATAATGCGATCAATATCTCGAAAAAAGGGAGTACGATAAGAATCTTCTTTTTCAAAACAGAACCGAACTGCGTCTTCATTGGAACATGCATATTTACTTAACATAAGAAATCCTCCTAATAATCTACTCTTCGCTCGTTTCTTCTTTTAATTTCACTAAGACCTCTCTAGGCTTACTTCCGTTTTGTGGTCCAATAATTCCACGTTCTTCTAACAAATCAATAATACGAGCAGCTCGGTTGTAACCAAGGCGGAATCTTCTTTGGAGTAAAGAAGCACTCACCTTTCCAGTATCAATAGCAAATTTTACAACTTCATCATAAATAGGATCATCACTATCATCATTTTCTCCCCCATGACCAACAGGACTACTTCCTTCTATATTGGCATTCGAAAACGATTCATCATAACTAGCGGCTTGTTCATTCGAAACGTGCTTAATAATTCTACCAATTTCATCATCCGAAATATAACATCCTTGAATACGTGTTGGATACGGATCTCCCATAGGTAAATAAAGCATATCTCCTTTACCAAGCAATTTTTCAGCTCCAGGAGCATCCAAAATGGTTCTTGAATCAATATAACTTGCAACACTAAATGCAATACGAGAAGGAATATTGGTTTTAATTACTCCAGTAATTACATCGGTAGAAGGTCTTTGGGTAGCAACAATCAAATGAATTCCAGCTGCACGAGCAAGTTGTGTAATACGCATAATGCTATCCTCTACTTCTTTTTTCGCAACAATCATCAAATCTGCCATTTCATCGACAATAACCACCCAGTAGCTCATTTTATCTGTATGTTCTCTTTCTGCCTTTTTATTATAATCGGCGATATTTTTTACTCCTGCATCTGCTAAAACATGATATCTTTTGTCCATTTCCGTAACAACTTTTTGTAAAGCAACCGCAGCCTTTTTAGGGTCTGTAACAACAGGAACATGCAAATGAGGAATTCCATTATAATTGGATAACTCCACTTGTTTGGGATCCACAAGAATAAGTTTCACCTCATCAGGACGATAATGCATCAGTAACGAAATAATAATACTATTAATACAAACCGACTTACCACTTCCTGTCGAACCTGCAACCAATAAATGGGGCATTTTCGTTAAATCGGCGTTAATGGTACGTCCTGCAATATCTTTTCCCAAAGTAACCAATAAACCTTTTTTTATTTTTTCTGGATTAGCGTCTCCGATGACTTCCTTAATTTGAACAGAAGCCACTTCTTTATTAGGAATCTCAACCCCAATAGTACTTTTACCAGGAATCGGTGCTTCAATACGCACGTCTTTCGCAGCTAGAGCAAGAGCAATTTCTTTATTGATACTACTCACCCGACTTAACTTCGTACCAGTTGGAACCACGACTTCGTATTGCGTAACCGCAGGACCTACATGAATTTCTACCACTTTACCAGAAATTTGAAAATCATTTAAAACACGTTCTAAGCACTCTTTATTGCTTCTTATAAACTCTGTAGAATTTACCTTTTTTCCTCTTTTCGGCTCATCAAGTAAACTAAGCGGAGGCAACTTGTAAGAATGATTTACAACACTATTGGAAGAAGAAGAGAATTCAGGACTATCCATTGTCTTAGGTTCTGATTGATTTTCCATTTGAGGAGCATGATTTTGCTTTAACTCTTCTACACTAGTAATAATTATTTTATCATCGTCATCATCTGCTCCTGTAATAGGAACCATTTCTTGACTCTCTTCTTTAGAAACAGAAGCTTTTTGCTTTTTCTCTCTTTTATGAAACACTTTTCCAAGCAAATTACCTAAATTCAAATTAAATGTCATAACAAGTCCAAAAAGAAACAAGATAGAAAGAACAATATATGTTCCCGTTAAACCAAACAAAACAGAAATTCCAAAAGAAAAAGCAGCTCCTAAAATTCCTCCCCCTATCACAATCGAAGTTTGACCCGTACTTGTCAAAATATCCGCTTTATTAATAGAAGCCATACGATCCATATAATTATTAATTGTTTCTTGAAAAATATTCGTAGGATTTTCAACACTCTTCACAAAAGTCAAATGAGAAAGAACTAGAACAATAACAATAAAAATATAAACACCAAGTAACTTAGAGGTAAAAAAATTAGGAAGTTTTCGTTTCATTAACATATGAACACCCAACACAAGAACTAAAAATAAAACACAAAACCACCATTCGCCAAGCAAAAACATAGCAAATTGTTTTATTATCGCTCCAACAGGACCAAAACCAAATCCAATGAGTCCCACTAAAATAAGAAACAAACCAGTAAGTTCTACACTATATTGAAAACTATTTCCACTATCTTCTTTTGACTTTTTCTTCTTTGCCATCTATCTTCACCATAATAAGTATAACAACTTACGACATTTTTTGCAAAAAAAAGGCATCGATTTGACAGGAAAGAAATCAAAAAATAGTTTTTATTTACTATAATTCATTTTACGATTGATTTTCACTCTACTGCTTTCTTCTTTTTCTAAAGAGTGTTTCTCTATCGTTTTCTTACGAAACTTACTAGACATCAGTAGAGGATGAAACAAAAAATCCATCGAATCTGCTTTATCCACCAAGGTAAGTATCCAACTTTCTTTGTATTTAGGAATACTTTTATTCAAAGGAAACATATGTGTTTTTATCATACTTCCAATTTTTTCATTCATGAATTCTGGAAAATACTTCAAAGAATTCACTCTAGCTTGTTCTGCATGAACAAAGCCATGCTTTTGAAACAAAGGTTTCTTCTCAAAATCAGACTGCCATGGCTTATCATAAAAATCATGCAAAAGTCCTGCAATAGCTAAAGCCTTATAATCCATATGAAATTTCTTTCCTATTTTATAACAATCATAAGAAACACGTAACACATGATCATAAACACTTTCATTGTAATGATGGGGATATTCTTTTCGTTTTAAAAATTCTTCATGTTCCAAAATTGGCTTCACTAAAGCTACATACTCTTTATTTTCAAGTTGAAGCCTTTTTTTTTCTCCTTTATTCGCATGGTAAGCATGGACATATTGTATCAAACTAGCAAGTTGGAAAAGCGCAGTAAGAACAACAAACAAATTGACAGGCAACTGGATATGGATAAATAACAAATCCAAAAAACCTAATAAAATCGTCATAAAAATAAACCAAGTTTTAATTTTACCAATCAACAAAGACTCTACAATCTTGGTCCTATAAAATACATAAATATTAAAAAGAGCAATAAAACATTCTAAAACAAAAACATAAAAAAACAGACGATTATCAACAACAAGAATAATAAGAAGTGAAAAAGCAAGACACTTATCCCCAATGGTATCTAATTTAGCACCCAGTTCACTAGTTACATTCCAACGTCTAGCCAATTTCCCATCCAAAAAATCGGTGAATGCTACAAATGCCGCCAGTAGAACAAGAGGAATCATTTGTTTTTGCACTCCTAAATAAAGAACCAAAGGAACCACCAACAAACGAGTGATAGTCAATAGATTAGGTATCATTTTTTTCATACGCTTTACTCTCCTAACTCATTATAAACGAGCAATTCATAAAATGGCAATAAAAAAACACATATAAATGTATTTCTATTATAAATATATTTTTAAACCATCGATATTATTCTCTAAAGTTTTTAACAATTTTTGTCCTAATTCCAAAGCATCTTGATCCTCCTCATGATAAGTATGGATAGCTTCCTCAATTTTAGTAATCCCTTTGCTCGTTCCTTCCACCATCATTTTAGCAATAACTTTATCCTCTTTATTAACAATAAGTTTCATATCAGCCATAACTTTGCTATTTACTTTTACCATCTTCCCAAGTTCTTTTTCCTTTGCTCCATAAGAAGCTAAAATCTGTTCACTTTCCTCTAATATAGAATTGTACTCTTTTTTCTGTTCCTCTAAAAATTCTCTAAATCCAGCTTTGGAAACCTTATCAAAAACATCATCAATTCCAATAACACCCATCTCTGCAATTTGATAAATCGTATTTAAAAATGCAATATTTTTGTTTTCTTTCATAAAAAATCACCCATTTTTAGTATGCGTGATTTTCTTAAACTTTATACTTCTTGTACAACCGCAATAATCATAGGTTTACATTCCGTCTCTTCATATAAAAATTTACTTAATTCCGTACGAATTTCTGTTTTTATTTTATTAAAATCAACAAAATTATCGACAATATTTCTAGTAATAACATCTTCACTAATTCGTTTAATTTCATAAATAATTTCCTTAGAATCTTTGACATAAATAAAACCTCTTGTTGTCACCTCAGGACCAACAAGCAAAGTTTTACTCTTCTTACTAATCGTAGCACTAATAAGAACGATTCCATTTTCACTCAACATTTCTCGGTCCTTAATTACTAATTCTCCCACATCATCACTTGACTTACCATCAATCAAAATATCATTCACTTTTATATGTTCTGTCGATTCCTTTAACTCTCCATCCTCAAAACAAACGACATCTCCATTTTGTTTCAAAATAATAGATTCTTTTGGCATACCAAGACTACTTGCTAAATTTGCATTCCCTACCAAATAACGATACTCACCTTTCACTGGCATATAATACTTAGGATTAGTAAGTTTAAGCATCAACATCAAATCTTCACTGGACGCATGATGTAAAATATTTTTCTCCTTTGGTATAGAAAGAATTCGACACCCAAACATAGAAAGTTCATTCTCTATTTTAACAAGTAACTTTTCATTACTATCGTAGCGAGGTTCAGAAAAAATCACTGTATCGCTTGGTTTTAACTTAATGTATCTATCGTAACCATTCATCACTTTACTAATTGCTGCATACGGATTCTCTTTATCCTCACAAAGCAATAAAATAGCATCTTTGTCATCAATATTAGACAAATCTCCTAACAAATCTTCTGGAAAACTCAAATACCCTTCTTTTTTAGCAAACGAAACAACATTTTGTAACTTCTTTCCCATCAAAACAATCTTGCGATGTTTATTAATAGCACTAGTAAAAATATCTTGTATCGTATACAAATGAGTAGGTAAAACCAAATAAAGCAAACGTTCACTATATTTATTTACAATATCTTTAAAATAATCCTCTAAACGATGACTAGGGCTCGTATGACCAGTATGTTCTGAAAAAGTAGATTCACTTAGTAAGCACAAAACACCTTGTTTTCCAACATAAGCAATACGACCCAAATCCATGTCATAATGACCAGTCATTTTACTATCAATAATAAAATCTCCCGTATAACAAATAGCGCCATCCTTAGTATTAATCACATACATCACTGCATCTGGGCAACTATGAGAAACCGTAATTGGAAAAATACTTGTTCTTCCAAAATTCAACTTTTTGTGTGGGAATATTTCAAAAATATTCTTTTCAGGAACACCAGACTCTAATAAAACATACTTAGTAAACTTTGTAGCATAAAGTTTAACATCGGGAAGATACTTTACTAAATCGCTCGCACCACCCATATTTTCATAATGTCCATGAGTTAAAAAAACACCTTTAATTCTTTTTTTATTTTTCACCAAATAATCAAAATCAGGAATAATATAATCAATTCCAAACATATTTCCTGATGCATACTTTAAACCACAATCAAAAACAAATAGATCCTTATCTATCTCTACAACATAGGTGTTTTTTCCACTTTCATCTAAACCACCTAAACTAAAAATTTTAATTTTGCTCATAATTCATCTCTTTTCTAAATTTAAATATTCATTTTTATTTTTTAAAGTTGTTTGCAGCAGACTTATTATAGCAAAAATAAAATAGATTTTCAAACAATTTTATAATTTCGACACAATTCGACAGAATTGCAAAGAAAAAAATCGTATATTAACTTTAAGTAAACCATTTTCGTTATAGTGAACAACAATTAAAACTTAAAAATATCAATTTCGAATAGGAAATGTTAATTGTTATGAAATCAAACTATAATAGTGATAGAAACTTTAAAGAAATTAAAGATGAGGTGAAAAAATGAATAATTTAGTATATGTATTAGAAGACTTTGGAAAAATTGATATCAAATTAAAAGATCTTTTAGAAAAAAAAGGCATAAGTCGTAACAAACTATGCAATATGATGGGGAGCAATTATGATTTAATCACTAGATATTATAACAATAGAGTAACTAGAGTGGATTTAGAAATCATTGCTAAAATATGTTTTGTTTTGGATTGCAATATTACTGATGTTTTGGAATACAGCACACAAAAATAGACACAAGTCTATTTTTCTTTTTTTTCTGCAATCAATTCACTTAAAGAAACAACCTCTAACCCCTTAAATTGAACTTCTTTTTGAAACAATTTTATCGTTTCCACTGTAGCGGTTTTCTTAACAAAAACAATAGCGCCATTGACAAGTTGTGATTTCGCTTCTACAAAATTAGCAGAACCAAGAGAAAATGTTTCTAGAACCAAATATTTTTGTTCTTTTTGACAAAATTCTTTACTAAAACTTTTTACATAGCATATATTTTTATTTTGATTGTTTTTATTCAATAAACTTTCCACATTTCGAAACTTAGACGAATCATTATTGATTTGTTCAAAATACGAGTTGTTTTTGTAAGACTTTTCTGTAACTAGTAAACTTGCAGCAATTTGATTCCTTTCAAAATACGTTTCTATCTCTGGATTTCCATCTTCTAGCAAATAAGCAATCGCTTTTTTAGAAGGATGACCACTTCGAATAATTTTATCTTTATGGTCTTCCAAAGACACTTCTGGCTTTACATCATCAAAAATCAAATAATATTCATTAAAAACACCAAAAGACTTCATATTCACAAAACTCTTTGTTTTATTCACCATTCGTCCCATAACTCCAGGAACAATGTATTCTCCAAGAATAGTAGCATTGGTAGCAACTTCCTTATAGCGCTCTTCAACTTCGTGAATATTTTGCATCAAAGGGCTTTTATTTTGCATAAGAATAGCTATTTTTTCCGTATAATAAAAACTAAAAAGCATAATGGCAAACAAACCAATGGACTTATAAAATTTTTTCAAACGAAATCACCTAATGAAGTATATGCTACTCTTTTAGTGAATTTTCCGAATTTTTTACAGAAGACAAAAAAGTAACTTTTTCAGCAATCACTTCCATAATAAACTTACGATTTTTAGTTTCATCTTCATAACTTCTGGTCTGTAGTCTTCCTTTGATACCAACAACATCTCCAGTATGACAATAAGAAAACGTATTCATAGCTACATTGTTCCACAAAATGCACCGAATAAAATCGGTCTCATACACGCCATCAACATTTTTAAAAGAACGATTAACAGCAATTGTAATCACACTTCTCTTTTTTTCTTGATCGTTTGTCATCTCTGGCTCAGCACAAAGCCTTCCTACTAAAATAACTTGATTCATAAAACCCTCCTTTCAGAAATCATTATTTCATAGCATAAAAAGAAGAACAAATCTCCAATTTAGAAAATTCGCAAACAAAACAAAAAAATAAGAGAACACATTTTAAAAATAAGTGAAAAAAATAGTTCATTTCAAAAGAGAAAAAGAAAAAAGAGACAATTTTTCTCTTTTGAAACTTTATGTAAAAAATATGTAAAATTTACTCTTTTACCAAACGATTCAATTCAACAGCATATTCCATAGGTAGTTCTTTTTCAAAATCAGAAATAAATCCCTTGATAATTAACTCTTTTGCTCTTTCCTCCGTTAAACCAAAACACATAAAATAAAAGAGTTGCTCCTCATCCATTTTAGAAACACTTGCTTCATGAGAAATAGAAGAAGAATTATTTTCAACAATATTAGTAGGATACGTATCACTTTTTGACTTACCATCCATTAAAATCGTATCACACTTTATCGTAGCGATACTTTCTAAAGCACCCTTTGTAATGCGAGTAGTTCCTCTGTAATTAGCAACACCACCATCACTAGCAATAGACTTTGATAAAATATTGCTCTTCGTATATTTCCCAAGATGAATCATTTTCGCTCCCGCATCCAAACTTTGTCCCTGCTTAGCATAAGCAACACTAATCGAATTTCCCACTGCATAATCTCCCTTTAAAATACAAGAAGGATACTTCATAGTCACACAACTTCCGATATTTCCATCTATCCACTCCATTTTCCCATGAGATTCCACAAGGGCTCTTTTTGTTACCAAATTATAAACATCCGTACTCCAATTTTGAATCGTAGAATAACGCATAGAAGCATTTTCTTTTACAAAGATTTCTACTACTCCAGCATGCAAAGAACTAGAAGAATAACTTCTTGCAGTACATCCTTCGATATACTCTAAACTAGCACCCTCATCAACAATAATAATCGTTCGCTCAAATTGTCCCAAACTCTCTGTATCAATACGAAAATAACTTTGTAAAGGCCGGTCCAAAGTAGTATGTTTAGGAATATAAATAAAAGTTCCCCCACTCCAAACGGCTCCATTTAAAGCTGTATATTTATTTTCATCGTACTTCACCAAATGGTTAAAATATTCACGGAATAAATCAGGATAACGTTGCAAAGCTTCATCTGTACTTAAAAAAATAATATCTTTATCCGTATGTTGCTTATGATAAACAACTTCACTCTCGTATTGATTTGTAACTCCGTCCAAATATTTCTTCTCTGCATCAATAACTCCCAAATGACAAAAAGTATCTTTTACATTTTTATCCACTTCGTTCCAATCACTTTTACTTGTTTCATGCTCATTTTTGTAATACAAAAAATCATCAAACGAAAAAGGAAGTTCCGGACCAAAAGAAGGATTCTCTAACTCCAAAAACTTTTCATAACTCTGAAGACGAAACTCTCTCATCCAATCGGGTTCCTTCTTCTTTTTAGAAAGTTCTATAATAAATTCCTTAGAAAGATTTTTTTTCATAGTCATCACTTCTAAAATTATACAGCAAAACGAACCATGAAACAATTGAAATATAAAAGAGTATTTGCTATAATAAAAAAGTAATACTAAGGAGGAGCTTTATGAGTGGCAACAAAAAAGAAGATATCAATGCTGCTTATATAGCATTTTGGAAAGAAAAAAACCCAAAACTAAAAGACATAGAAACGGATGGAAAAATCCTTTCCTATCATAATGAAAAAATAAATATTACAGACGTCTATATGCAAGATATATTAAGAAATCCTAACATTTTTTATAGTATAGATACTATGGAAAGTAGAACATTAGTAGATATTATAAAAGTACATATCTACGCTATTCTTTTAAAAGAAAAAGAATTAGAAGAAAAAGTAAGGAGATACCAAGAATATGATTCCAAATGAAACAAAAACAGAAGCAATATTAGATATAAATACATATTTTGAAATCATTGCTAAACCAGAAGAGGAAGTAAAAGAATTTTTAAAAGATCCCAAAAACAATATTCTTTTTACAAACTTTGAATCTATAATAGAAGATGCAAAAGAATTAGAAAAAGGAGGAATTCTTCCTGAATCAGCAACTTTTATTTTTCCTAAATATTACGAATATGTTTCTGCATTAAAAGAAAAAGAAAACAGAACACCAAGAGAAGAAATAATAGTAACAAAATATTACAATGAAATGAAAGAAAAAGAAGAAAAAGACAACAACATCGTCCCAATGAGAACAAGAACAAAAGAAAATAATTACTACAAACCAACAAGCAAAGCTGGTTACATTGATGCGGCAGTGATCCTAATTATGCTTTTAAACATCGGTTTCATTGTTGCCATGACTATATTAGGAAACCGCTAGAAATAGCGTTTTTTTAAACACAAAAATAATGCATTTTTGTGAGCATCTTTTTATAGGTTCTTAAATAGCGTTATAACCTGTATTTGTAAGCATTTAAAGCATTTTTGTTTTTGAACAATATTCTTATAAATTGTTATAATTTCTTATATTTTTGCTTTCAAAAGTAGTAAATTAGTAGTAAAAATTTAGAAATCATTTAAAGTATTAATTTTAAATATTAAAAAATACTATGTCATTGCACAGTATAAGAGTATCTATTTATAAAAGTGAGACTTAGTGGTTACGCCACTAAAGTCTTCGCCATAATAAGAATAGTATTACCCTTATTATGTAGCATGAAGCATGTAACGAATTTTTACTTATTATGGTACAATAAATAAAAGAAAATATTTAGAGGAGAAAAAATTATGAATGAAGAATATGATACTTTAGAGTATTATAATAATAATGCAAAGGTATATTGTGAACAGACTTTGTTTGGTAACTTACAAGAAAATTATGATAAATTTTTAAGGCACTTATTTCAAGGTGCTTATATTTTAGACTTTGGCTGTGGTTCAGGAAGAGATAGTAAGTATTTTATGGAAAAAGGTTATAAAGTTAAATCAATAGATGGTTCAAAAGAAATGTGTAAATTGGCTAGTAAATATATAAATCAAGAAGTAAATTGCATGAAATTTGAAGATTTAAATGATATAAATACTTATGATGGTATATGGGCTTGTAGTTCAATATTACATATTGAAAAAGAAAATTTACCAAATACTCTTATTAAAATGATAGAGGCATTAAAAGGTAATGGAATAATTTATACCTCATTTAAAATAGGAACAGGTTATGAAATAAAAGAGGGTAAATATTATAATTACTTAACTAAAAATGAAATGGTAGAAATATTAAATAAAATAAGTAAAAATGTCAAACTTATTGATTATTTTGAAACTCTTCCAAGTACAAAAAGAACTGCTCATAATACAGTTTGGGGGAATTTTATTATTAAAAAATTTGATAATTAATATAATCATAAATAGTAAATTAGTAGTAAAATATCTTTTAAATTTTCTATACGCCCTTTAAAATAAAGGTTTTTTATCAGAAATTAACTTTTTTAATAAAAAAAGTCACTAGTTTTTTATCTAGCAACTCCTTGATATTTTTGATGCGCCTCATAAAAAGCATTCACATCATAAAGGAATACAGGAAAACCATATTCTTGAAAACAATCCAAAACATCTTCTCCATAATGTTGAATAACAAAATTTACTTTTTCTTCGTCCCATACAGGAAAAGAATTTGTATAACCCATTGGTTCAATATCATTTTCTTCAATAAACGTTCCAAGAGGATTTAAAACAGTTCTCGTACTATTTGTCATAGACTCTTGTTCACAACTACTTTTAAAATAATTACTTTTAAACTTTGGATCAATAAAACCTAGTTCCAACTCACCATTTTCATTTTCACAAACCTGATAAGATTTTGTTTTTACTTCATTAATTTCAAAATCATCGATTTGAATCGCTATAGTTTTATCATCCGTTTCATTGATAGCTTCTATTTTAGCTAAATCTTCCTCCGTCAAACGTTTTAAACTTCCCGCTTGCGCTAAATAAGAATTATATGTTTCTAGAGTTTGCATCGTAAGAAGAGATTCTATTTTTATAGAGGAAGTAGTTTCTTTAATTGACAAATAATCCTTCCCAAATAAATAAAAAGCCCCCAAACCAATCATACTTGCAACACAAATCATTTTTTTAGAAACAGTACCTTTTCTATTACTTTTAATTGACACAAAAATTCCCCCTTTGTTAAGGGCTTATTCTAACAGAAAAAAGAAAATTTGTCAAATTTACAAAAAAAAGAAGCCTACTTTGCTTCTACAATTAATTTAATAGCTGTTTTTTGTTCCCCATTAATGACGATATCACTAAACGCAGGAATACAAACTAAATTTTCTCCACTTGGAGCAACAAATCCTCTTGCAATTGCAATAGCCTTGATCG
Organism: uncultured Mycoplasmatota bacterium; assembly: GCA_947649365.1. GTDB lineage: Bacteria > Bacillota_I > Bacilli_A > RF39 > UBA660 > MGBC108787. The sequence goes on from CANSRH010000007.1 coordinate 49,141, forward strand.
CCTGATTTAAACTTCCAGCTCCAATAGTTTGTATTTCAACACTTTTACTTTCTCGATAAATATTGGCAATCGCTCCAGCCACCTTACTTGGATTTGATTTTGATGATACTTTTAATATTTCCATATTTCCTCCTTCAATTTTTTTATAATAAACTATATGAAAAAGAAAAAAAAAAAGACTAAGATTCTTCAATAAAATTCTTACTCTTGTGTGGCTCATCGCATAATAAATCTCTATAATTTTGTTGCCGTAGAGCTTCATACACCATAATTGCTACGGCATTAGAAAGATTAAGGGCACGTACTTTATCGGTCATTGGCATACGCATACAGTGTTCGATGTAAGGCTTCAAAATTTTTGGTGGAATACCCGTACTTTCTTTACCAAAAATAAAATAAATATTTTCTTTTGTATCACTATAATCAAAACTTGTATGAGGTTGATGACCATACCTCGTTAAAAAATAATACGTTCCTTGATTCTTACTAAAAAAATCTTCTATGTTTTCATACACAGTATAATCACAATATTCAATATAGTTTACTCCACTTCGTTTAATATACTTTTCATCCAAAGAAAAACCAAGTGGTTGAATTAAATGCAACTTCGTATTCGTTGCCACACAAGTCCGCATGATATTACCAGTATTTCCTGGTATTTCTGGTTCAAATAAAACAACATGTAACATACTACTTCACATCCTTATAATAGTTCATAATAATCATTAAAATTTAAAATTTTATCCCAATCTCTTTTTAGTAACACTCCATCAATCGTTTCTGTATAATAAAGCGTATCCAAATCCTTAAAATAGACTTCCCCACTTTGCTCTTCTAGTGTTTCTCCAAATCGTTGAAAACTTACTTTGTTCTTAAAACCTATGATCATATATTTTTTTCCATTTAACAAGAAAGGAATTTCTGGTTCATTCTCTTTATTTTCTTCAAACCATTCTTTAAATTCCTCATACGTCCACCTATTTTCTTTTATCATTAAATTCCTCCTAAATCAATGAAATAATAATACCAAAATAATCTTGCAATAGTATTCCTAATAAAACAAACAAAGTTGGCAAATAATATCGCATAAAAATACGAAGTTTTTTGCGATCATAATTCTTAATTCCTAACCATGCCAAACACCATTCATAAAAACTAGTATTTTTTTCTTTTTTATCTTGAAATTGATAATGAGATAAAAAACAACTATCACATGTTTCTAATAAACAGATAAGTAACAAACTAAAAAAAGCAATATATTTTCAAGAAAGCCACAAATAAGAAGTCCAAGCAAGCAATTCTAAAAAAAGATGAAAAAAAATAAGCAAAGCTTTTTCATAAGAAACCACTCCACACAAAATTATAACACGTATAACAGTTATGTGATACATCTTCTTCCATCAATTTTCTATCAAATGATTTTTTTAATCATCCAACATTTCTTTATTTAATAAATATTAAAAAGAACTGTAAAAATTAGTTATCTAATTTCATTACAGTTCTATAAATAATTAAACGATTCAAATTTTTATATCTATTTTTTCATTTTTATTCCTTCTTTCTAACTATTGCAATATTTTATTAATTTTTTATCATTTCCTATATATATATTTTTATTTCCTCCATTATCCTCTAGACTATTACATTTTACAAGAACAAAATCTTGATTGGATAACTTTTTGTCATTATTTTTTGCAGTATATTCAAAAGCAACAGATCCACCATCATTAAGAGCAGAAATAACTTCCATTTGCTCAAAAATTTCTTCTAAAGTTATTACCTTTTTTTCTAGTGCTTCTCCCAATGGAATTTTATACTTTTTATCTACTTGATACTCAATTTCTGTAAACATAGAATAAACTTTTTCTTTTTCGCTATAAGCATAAATTTCTATTAAACTATTATTTAATACTTGTCCAGAAATATTTATTTTATATTTTGAATTTCCACATCCTGTTAACAATAAAGCTATAAGAGGAATCACGATGTATTTTCTTATAAATCCCACCTCCTTCCTTTCTAATAGTAATTTTTAACTGACTTTTATGCTAGCAATAAATAACTCAAACTACTATAAACAATTTAACATAACATTTTTGACAAAAAAATATTATGTAGTTATTTGTCTTTTTTTTGTTCCAACTTTTCAAAATACGCTAATAGCAAACAAAGTATACTATTAGACTCGTATTATTCCATATCCAATAATAACTTTATATTTTTTATCTACATTAATAACTATAATCATCATCAAATTGATATATACATCCTTACATTCTCAACAAAAGCATAAAAAAAGCAAGATTAGACAATGACTTATTTGGTTAGAATAGTCTCTTTTTTCTCGCTATCTTTATTTTACTACATTTTTGTCAAAAAAGAATTTGTCAACAATCTAAAAGCCTAATAGCCTCTTTTTTTATAATGTTTATACAATTCTTTAAAACGATTAAAATGGATAATTTCTCTTTGACGTAAGAATAAAAGTGGTCCAATGACATCTTCATCGGTTGCCAGTTCAATTAAATTTTCATACACGGCTCTTGCTTTTTGCTCCGCAGCCATATCCTCAGAAATATCAGCAATGGGATCTCCTGTTACAGCAAAATAAGCAGTTGTATAAGGAACTCCACTTGCATTGGATGGATACACACCTAAACCATGTTCAGAATACATATCTCCAAGTCCTGCTGCTTTCATTTCTTCTACACTTGCCCCTTCTGTAAGTTGTTTAATCATTGTAGCAATCATTTCAACATGACCTAGTTCCTCCGTTGCTATATCATTTAATAAGCTTTTCCCTTTTTCATCAGGCATAGAAAATTTTTGACTAAAATAACGTAAAGCCGCTGCAAGCTCAGAATTAGAACCTCCAAATTGGGTATGTAGATACTTTGCCATTTTCAAATCTCTTTTTTTAATATTCACTGGATAATTTAAAGTTTTCATATATTTAAACATACATACTACCTCCTGATTTATCCCATGGCCATGGATTTTTCATCCATTCATAACTTCCACCACTTGTTTGATCCAAAGAAAGTGGACCATATTGTTTTGCATATTGATCTTTTAATTCTATGCACTCTTTCGTATATTGTTTAAACTTTTCATATATTTTTTGGTCCTCAGGATGTAAATCTAAATATAAGTTTAAATCATTCACAGCAAAATCTTTCTCCATAATTTGATAAAGCAATGCTTCTCGTTCACAAGTTGGACGCAATGGCATATACGTCATTCCTTTATAAGGTTCGTACTCATTTTTCCACATATTTCCTCGTAAAAAACCTTCTTTAGAATTTACAAGTGCATCGTCTTGAAAACCAAAATAATTTTGCTCAGGTTCTGAAAAAGAAAAGCCAGCCAATGAGAGAACATCAAAATCGTAATCATTATTTTCAAATAACATTTTTACTTTCCTCCTGCTATTATCTTATGAAAAAAGAAAAAATTGGAAAAGGCAGAAACCCAATTCCAAAATTTTATACACTACATGCATAGTGTTTCTTTCGAATAAAGATTTTTCGTGTGATATCAATAGGAATTACACTAAAAGACAAAAGAAAAACTAGAAATAACTCTCCTATTGTTAATCCATACGTCCGAAACAAATCTCCACCATGATAAATTAAATAAAGTTGTACAATCACAATAAAAAGAATCGTAAACAGAAATACCTTATTGTATTTTAAATTAGAAAACAAATTTATTCTTTCTGTACGAGCATTAAAAGCATTACAAACCCCAATAAAAATAAACAAGGCAAAATACGCAGTCATTAAATATTGATAAGCAGAACCTGTTCTTATCATATGTTTAAACAAAGGTAATTTTAAAAATAAAATACACAAAAGAGCAGAATAACTTCCTGTAAAAATAATTTGACCATACATATACCCATTAATAATTGGTTCATCTTTTCGTTTAGGAGGTTCAAACATATATCGTTTTAAAGCTGGTTCAAAAGAAAATGCAAGTCCTGCAAACGTATCCATAATCATATTAATCCATAACATTTGAATAATGGTAATGGGAGTATTGATTCCAATAAAAGGCCCCAAAATAGACACAAGTAAAGCACACATATTACACGTCAATTGATAAATAATAAACTTTCGTATACTCTTAAAAATAGTTCTTCCATACAAAATTGCTTTACTAATAGAAAGAATATTATCATCCAAAATAACGATATCACTGGCTTCCTTACAAACTTCTGTTCCACTTCCCATTGCAAAACCAACATTCGCTTTTTTCAAAGCTGGAGCATCATTCACCCCATCCCCTGTCATGCCAACCACCAAATCCATCTCTTCCAAAACCCGAACCAAACGACTTTTATCTGTAGGCAAAGCACGAGCAATCACCCGAATACGAGTAGCTATTCTTTTTAACTCTGCATCAGACATTGCATTCAAAGCATCACTTGTAAGTACAAGATCTCGTTCATCTTGTAAAAGTCCTGCTTCACGAGCAATAGTAGTAGCAGTATCCTGATGATCCCCAGTAATCATAATCATTTGAATACCCGCACTTTGAATCAAACGTATTCCTTCCTCTGCTTCCTCTCTTAACTCATCACGAATAGCAAGCATTCCTAAAAACACCAAATCCTGCATTTGCTCACCAACTGGTTTCGTAGTATAAGCCATAACAAGAACACGAGTTCCACTTTTTGTTAAAGTTGCAATTTTTTCTTCCAACGCCCTTTTATGAATTAAAGTTCTCTCCCGATTCTCCTCATCCAAATATTTAGAACACAACCCCAAAATACGCTCTGCTGCTCCCTTAACAAAAGTAGTCTGATCTGTATCATTAATTTGAACAAGAGAATACTTTGTTTGGCTAGAAAAAGGCGTTTTTTGAATTACTTGATAAGAAAACTGCTCATTAGAATGTTTCAAAAATTTCAAAAGAGCTCGATCTGTCGTATTTCCACTCACTACTTCTCCATTCAAAGTAAAACTACTCTCATTATTATAATAAAAAGAGGAATAAATTTTAGAATAGAATTTCTCACGTTCCAAAGATTCAATCGTTTTATACATTTTCAAATTTCCACTAATAAAAGAAGTAACCTCCAATTTTCCTTTCGTAAGTGTTCCTGTTTTATCTGTAAGCAAAACATTTAAACTTCCTGCCGTTTCAATACCCACTAACCTTCGAACTAAAACATTATTTTTAAGCATACGTTTCATATTACTAGAAAGAACCAACGTAATCATCATTGGTAACCCTTCTGGTACAGCCACAATAATAATCGTCACACTAAGAGTTAATGCATACATAAAATGATCAAACATTACTTCAAAATTAGTAATTGTCTCTAAAATAGCTTGTCCTTGGAAACCATTAGCGATAACAATCACTGAAAACAAATAAGAGAAGGTCACCAAAAAAGCACCAATATAACCAATTTTACTAATTACACTAGCAAGTCCACGAAGCCGAAGTTTCAAAGGACTAGCGGGTTCGCTTTCTTGAAGTTCACTAGCAAGACGTCCATAAAGAGTTTGGCTTCCAACCTCTGTAACTTTCATAAGAGAATTTCCGTTATAAACAATCGTTCCACGGTATACTTTGTTCTTTTCTTCAATAGTACCCTTTACAAAAACTTTTTCGGTTTCCTTTGCTTCTCCATTAATAGAAGACTCATCCACATAAATGCTTCCCTGAACCAAATATCCATCTGCTGGAATTTTATCCCCTGTATTTAGAAGAACAATATCTTCTTTCACTACTTCATTAATTTCAATTTCCTGTATAGTATTCTCACGTCTTACCTTTACTTTTATCTTTGCTGCTTCTTCACCAAGTCTTTCAAAGGCCGCTTCGCTTCCATACTCTGAAATAGAAGAAATAAACGAAGCTAAAAAAATAGCAATCAAAATTCCAATAGTTTCAAACCAATCAAAATTCTTAAACAAAACTACGACTTTTACAGCCAAAGCAATCAAAAGAATTTTAATAATTGGATCTCCCAAAGATTCCAATAAAAGCCTTAAAAAACTATTTTTCTTCTTTTTGACGAGTGCATTGTCTCCATATTTTTTACGATTTTCTACTACTTGTTCTTCTGTCAATCCTTGTATATTCATTGGTAACTTGTCCTCCTAAAAAACTATATGTGGACAACCTCTAAAAAAGACTATTTACTTATATAAAAAAAAGAATCAACTTACCAATATTAGTAAATTAATTCTCCAATAAAAAGATATATAGAATTCTTTTAATAGTTACTACATGTCAATGCGATAAGGATTCTCTCTTGAACCATCACCACTTTTATATTTTATATTTGCTTTTAAATAAAATACTGGTCGAACACCTTTCCCAACAGTAGAATGAGCCATAATCACTTCTCCTGTAGAAGAAATACTAACAACATAATACCCACCGTTTATACCCGAACTCTCTTGAGTAATAACCCATTCATCGTATTTATTTTCTAAATTATAGAGCCAAGAACCAGATAAATAATTTCCAGTATAAGATTTTATAGACAAATCAAAATAATTGGTTCCAAGAGAATAGCCATAATCAGAAGGATACATAAGACCTATCTTTCCAAGAAATTGCAACATTCCTTTATTTACTCCTTTTGTAGAAGAACGTTCAATTTGATAAAACTGATTGGGAGAATAATTTTCATAACTACCATAAGTAATCGAACCCAAATACCATAAAGTATCTTCTACATAATTCTTGTATTCCCCAAAACTATTCCAATAGACATCATTTAATACGTTTCTTTGTAACGTACTTTCTTCCCATTTAACCGTAGAATTATGATTCCAACTATATCCGACTCCATTCGTTGCAGAAGAAGAATTTTTTAAAAAACCACTACTCGTTTCTGTATAATTGCTTGCTTTAATTAACTTCACTCGATTCTCGTATTCTCCATCCATACTTTTTTGAGTTGGTATCACTCCAATAATTCGATATAAATTGTCATCTGTACAATTCTCACTACATCCAAAATACACATAATTATTTACTTCTTCATTCGATCCAACATATCGATAATCTTCTAATGCTGGTGTCTGTTCTGTTGCTTCATGACTTACCTTGACTACATGATTACTCGTATCACTTAAATCCTTTATATACTCACTAAAATATTTCCCTCGTTTAAATTGGATGGTACATTTTGTCTTTGTTTCTTTAATATTCTGAAGATAAGGTCCCCATCTTTCATAATCCCAATATCCTTTGGCCCCTTTATCACAAGTTATACTTACATCATACGCTCCCTTACTAGGTAATGTATTTATACTTTCTCCATCCATTGTAATGGCAAGTTCCAAATCTCCACTAACAAACGATGGTACTCGTCCTCTTAGGACATTGAATGTCTTTTCTTCTTTATATAAAGCAAATGTTTTGTATAGTGTTATACTTCCTAGTACTATCAGTATCCCTAATATAGAACCAAGTACTACTTTCTTGTTTCTTTTGTTTTTACTAAATTTTTCTAATTTCAATTTCAACACTCTCCTAAAATATGAATTGCCATATTGTACAAAAAGAATAACAAAAGAAAACGAACAAAACCACGACATAACACTTCGTGGCAAATTCAAAAAATATATGACATAGTATATTCAAGTGATTCTATGATAAAAAAATATAGAAAACAAGCAAAATTAACACAAGAAGAATTAGCAGAAAAATTAGAAATTAGCACTAGACAATTACAACGTTTAGAAAAGAAAACAGATCTTCCAAGCTTTTCTACTCTACAAAAAATGGTAATTATTCTAAATATTAATGATGCAGATTTAGGAAACTACGTAAGAAATTTAAAAAAAAGAATAAAATAAATTAAAAAAATCTCCTTTTTCCTAGGAGACTTTTTATATTTTTAAATTTTATATAATTTTGTATTTTTACGCGAAATAGTAAATACACCAACCGCTAAAACAATTCCAGCAATGATAACAAGGTATGGCATAGAACTACCAGTTTGAGGATTAGTTACACATTCAGCATTGTAAACAGCCTCAGTAACTTCATTTCCATTTTTACCATAGTATTTTCCACCAATAACACGACAAGTATAACTTTCTTCTACTGTAATTTTGTTACCACAAGTAAAATTTCCATTTTCGTCATAACAAGGAATCAACTCAATTGCACATTTTTCCCCAGCCGTATTTACATCTAAAACAATTGTTGCAATTGTAAACTTCGCACTAGACACGGGACTAGTTGTTGTAAAGATTAAATTTGTATTTGAAGTAGACTCATTTACCCAAGGACTACTTGCAGTAATAGATTTTACTGTCATATTTTGTAAAGCAAGTGTTGCAGTAAATCTTGATAAACTGCTTCCTCCAGTAGCTCTACCTATAATATAGCAAGTTTCTTCTGTTGCATTTCCTCTCTCATCATGTTTAGTAGCTTCACAATAAAAACCATCTTTACTACTTCCTTTTACAGTTTCATTGAAAGCTAAGTCTGCATTTACGCTCATTGGTAATACTACCATCATTGCTAAAACGATTAAGCCTATAACTTTTTTCATTTTATATACCTCTTTCTTCTACTATTATGTCTTAATTATAGCATAAAAATTCATAAAAGCTATCATTTTTTATAAAATATACAAAAAATCTGTAAATTTGTGGTATGATATAAAATGTAAGAATAAAAAAGGTGGTGGTTTCATGCAAAAAATTTTGATGAGTATATCAAAAGAAACAATACGATTTACATACAAAGAAGAACCATCTTTTGCCATTAAATTAGATAAAGAACATACCACTACTTCCAATGAAATTTCATTTACAAAAGAATACATTACCATTCATCAAAAAATAGTCACAGATTTTATTTTAGAGCTTTGTAAAGAGAAAAATATTCGTAGTGTTTCTTTTGAAACCTATGAACTTGCCCTATTTTTATTGGAATTATTCAAAAAAAATCCAGAAATTCATGCGATTTGCATCCGTGAAGCTGCTCCTTTAACGTTTTCATTGTATGAAAAAATAATAGAAAACAAAAACATTCATTATGTAGAAGCAGAAAGCATTCCAAAATACATGATTGAAATGCTAGACAAAAAAGGTATACGTTCTGAATCTCGGACAGAAATCTTCTATCCGAGTGAATTAATGCAAACCAACAACCTAGTGAGTTATTCCAAAATTTTTTATAAAACCAACATCCGCATTGGAACCATATTTACAGAAGAAGATCGCGACGACTTTCTAGCGTTCTGTAACATCAACAATTACTTAAAAACCATTCATTTGGATATATTTAACAAACGAGATTTAGAATTTATTTTAGACAGCATTACAGAAAATCGAAGAAAAAATATTAACATCTTAATTCATGTCAACATAAAAGATTACAAAACCATTGAATACTTGAAAAAAACCAACAAAAGAATGAAAAAAAACAAATTACACATTGATCTTGTCTATGACAAAGAATATTTAAAAAACAATTTATTTCCTCAAATTCTTATGAATATGTTAAAAATATGTGGTTTAATTTTAGTTATCTTTGTAGTAAGCATTATTAGTTACATCAGTATAAGCAATTACGTTGCCTTACAAGAAGTAACTCAAATACAAGAAAACCTAAAAGAAACCATTAAAGAAGGCAATACAGAAAATATAGAAATTGAAAACCCTATTGAAAAAGAAATCAAAAACGATTACATTGTATCCTTACTTCCAATTAACCCTGATGTCATTGGATGGTTAAAAGTAAACAACACCAATGTAGACTATCCAGTAGTCCAATCAAATGACAACGAATACTATTTAAAACACAATCTTTACAAAGAAACCGATAAAAATGGCTGGATATTTATGGATTATAGAAACTCTCACAACTTTTTAGATGCGAACACCATTATTTATGGCCACAACATGTACTATAGTGGAGTCATGTTTGGAACTCTTGTCAATGCTTACAAAAAAACCTGGTATACAAACCCTGAAAATCAAATCATTAGTTACGATACCATCTACGAAAGCAACAAATACCAAATCTTCTCTATTTATAAAGTACAAAAAACAAAAGATTATTTAAAAACTTATTTCGGTAGTGACGAAGAATTCAACAACTATGTTGATCTTGTAAAAGGAAGAAGCATTCATGACTTTGGAATAGAAGTCAACCCAGGAGACAAAATATTAACCCTTTCTACCTGCACAGGAGAAAATCAACGTCTCGTCATTCATGCCAAATTAATACCTGAGAGTTAATTCTCAGGCTTTTTTATACTTTCTTCCATCCAATGGAAATTATTTTTAATTCTCTCATCCATTGGGCTAAGTTCCAATGCTTTTTTTACATATAGAAAAGCTTCTTCCTTTTTTCCTAAAGAATAAGCAACTACACTAAACAAATCATAAAAATAAGAATTCCAACAAAAATCTTCATTAATATACGTCTTTGGTTTTTCTGTAATCTTACTAGCCTCTTTCAAATAATCATAAGCCTCTTTATCATTTCCTTCTTCATAACATAAAGTAGCAAGTTCCACATAAGCTTCCCGTAAATAAGGTGCTTCTGTAATCGCTTTAGAAAACCACATTTTCGCTTCAATAGGACGTTGCAATCCAATATAAGACCTAGCAATAAAACGCATCGAAGCTGCCCTCTCATCTTTCCATGTACTACTTTTCAAACGTAAATGGCGAAGCAAAGTATCAATCGCCTCATTCCATTTTTTATAATACATATACTCACGACCCAAATAATGCATATTCCGATCATCCTCTGGATCTTCTTTCACAGACTCCTCTAAAAGTGGTAAATAAGAACTTCTTGGTTTAGTCAAATCCTGATGGTGATTAAGTACCATTCCCTCAACTACAACACTCTTTTCCTTCTCACCTATGAACTTCAAAACCTCATGTACAGGATGTTCCCAAACATAAGAATCTTTTCTATGAATTTTAGACATATAAAAAGTGGTTGCAGGATTTCCATAAGAATCAAAACTCCAGTTGTATAAATAATCCACTCGAGTAGGTTGTTCTTTTAACCAAACATCTTCTAGCTTTTCTCTCCATCCAGGTTCAAAAACCTCATCAAAATCAGTACAAATACAAATATCCGCATCATCAGGCACCATATCCAAAGACTTATTTCTGGCAACATCAAAACGAAAAGGTTCTATTTTTTCTTCTCGAACAACCACTTTACTATGTCCTTTCAAAAGCTCTACAGTAGCATCAGTCGATCCAGTATCTAAAACATAAATACCATCTGCTTCACTCATACTTTTTATATAACGATCTACAAACTTACTTTCATTTTTACTTATAGCATACACATAAACTTTTAGTTTTTTCATTATATCCTCCTTCTCTATAATGTATGTCACTAGAAAAAAGAAAAATAATGAAGACAAACAAAAAAAGAGGTTTTTTCCTCTTTATTAATTACAAGTATAACCAATTCCAGATAAATAAGCACGTAAGATACTAGCATTTTCTGGTAAATTTCCATTCACATCTTGATTCATATCTTTCAACGTTTTATCCGTTTTAATAGCAATACTTTTTTCCGCATCACTTAGTATTTCCGTTCCAATGATTCCATGAATACCCAAAGAAGCATCATAATTACGAACGGCTTGATTATAATCTTCTAACGTAGTATACGTAAATAGCGATGTTCTAACAGCTTGAAAGAAATTATCCTTAGCATCCACTCCAATACGATAAGAATGGACAAGCATAGCAGGAATATCCTCTAATGTCTCTTCTTTAGACACACAAGTTATATATTTCACTGGAGCATTTTTAGCAACAGTCAACTTAGCACTAACTTTCGATTCATTATTAAAATTATCACTAACTACAAGTTGAATTTCATACTCTCCTACTTTTTCTGTAATACCTGTATAATCTTCTGCAAACTTATAACTACAACTAGATGCATCACTACACTTTTCAATAAAATCTTCTGCATTCAAAGTAGCATTCGGAAGTAAAACTACATCTTGTGTAGTTACTTTTGGAGCAATAGAATCATCTACAATAAGAGTTCCCTCTTCTGTAACTTTTCCACAAGTCACTTGATATTTATATGTACTTACTTTATTCACGTCTACACTAGATAAATCAATCGTACAATTTGCTTTATCATAACCGGTAATGGTAGCATAATCATCAATGGTAGAAGACATCGTATTTCCGAGTTCTAATTTTACATCTTTTAAAACAATAGATGCTTTATTAGCACTTGCCTTTGCTATAGAAAGGAAATAATAAACGCCAAAACCAATCGCTGCCACTAAAATAATAAGTAACACAACAATCATTGTTTTTCTACTATCGCCTTTCTTTCTCTCCTTCTTTTCTTTTTTCTTCTTTCCGTCATCAAAAACGGGAGGAACAGGAACAGCTCCAAAATCATCTTGTGGAGTTGGAGTCATAGAAGAAATAGGTTCTACATTTGCTCCTTCACCAACAGGAAGTGTAGAAACATCAAGTGTCTCTACAGAACCATTTTCCATAATAGGAGAAGTAGATGGTGAAGAATTTAGGTTTGTATCTAAAGTAGGAGCTTTTACTCCATTGGGAAGTGAAGAAATAGAAGACTCTAACGTTTCTACTGGTGAAGACACTAAAACATTTGGATTTTCACCTAAACTTGGTTGTGGTGTAGGAATATTTACATTTTGAATTTCTGGAATGGACTCAATTTGAGAAACAGAAGGCGTCGCACCAAAAACTTCATTAGAAGAAGCACTTGTATCTACAACTGGAGTATCCAAAACAGGAGTTACAGAAGGAATAGGTTCCACCACTGGTTCTTCCATAATTGGTCTTGCTTCCATAGGCGTTGAGATACTACTCATTTCTGTTGTTCCCATACTAGTATTTTGTGGAGTCGTAGCTGGAGTTCCATTCAAAATAGAATCCAAAGTAGGTCTCACAGGTTCTACATTTTGTTTTGGAAGTTCTTGTGAAATAGTTTCTTTTGGTATATTAGTTGTCTCCAAACCTCCTATCGTCGAAGTCATTCCTTCATTTGTATTGATTGGTGTTGGATTGGGAACAGGAGTAATTGTTTCATTACTATTATTTGTATTTGTCCCACTTAATCCATTCGTATTTTGATTATCCATGGTATCAATCCCCTCATATCTATCTTACTCACCATTATATAAAAAATGTCAAAAAAACGCAACCCATAAATAAAAACTAGACATTCACTAACTTTTTCTTTTCATTTCTTTAACAATTACATTTTCATTCCATCACCATATAAAAAAAGAAGAATTACACAAATCTTCTTTTCCATACAAATCTTAATTCGCTTTTATCTTTTCTACATAGTATCGTATTCTAGATGCCCAGGTTTTACTTTCCGCATATTTTTTACCAATTTTTTCAATGGTATTGAGTCCCTTTTTGTAATAATTATCAGATAAATTTTTGAAGAAAGCTTCAATTCCAGCATTTAAAGTTTTAAAACTTCCATAACCAGAACTTCCGCAAGATCTGTTTCCGCGCATACCTCCAATATTATTACACTTGCTCACCAAAGTACTACACCTTCCAGAATCACATCCGGTCTCATGTAAGACAATAGCTAACGCAACATAAGGGTCCACTTCATAGTTTAATGAATACTCGGCAAAAATGGTACCATATCCTGATAACGTAGATTTAAGATTTCTATTTAATTTAGAAGCAAGTTCTTCTTTCGTCATTCCATCGTATACTTCTACACGAGAAACTTCTTCTACTGCTTCCTTATCACTACTCACAAACGAAACATCTTCATTTGTATCATTTACTTCTTTTTGTAACGTACTACTACTTGCATTGCATGTAAAATTGTATTCGTTTTCTATAGTAGAACTTGTTTTTAAATCCTTATTCCCCTCTGTTTTATTTACAAACAGAAAAGATACAAGAACGAATACGATTATGGCCAGTACGGCCTTAACCGACGGTAATTTTTTCATTTTTAACTCTACCTCTTTTTTTGCGGAACGATACCTATGTTATCATATTACTCTCTACAAGTCAAATTGCAGGCTTCCACCTAACCCTACTTTTTCGTTTGAAATGCCCTTTTCACCTAAGAAAAAAACAGTAGTACCAAATTTAGCCAAATAAGAAAGAAACAATCAAAAAACTAGCAACAATTCCTACGAAATCTGCAAATAAACCAGTCGACAATGCATGCCTTGTTTTATTAATTTTAATACTTCCAAAATAAAGAGCCAATACATAAATGGTTGTATCTGTACACCCTTGAATCACAGAAGCAAGCCGTCCAGCAAACGAATCAGGTCCAAGTTTTATAAAAATATCATTCATAATAGCCAAAGAAGCCGTTCCTGAAATAGGACGTACAAATGCCATTGGCAAAATAGAAAGCGGAATCTGAAAAAAAGAAAGAACAGGAGACAAAATTTGAAAAAAAGTCTCCAAAATACCACTATTCAAAAAAACATTAATAGCAAACACCATAGCAATAATAGAAGGAAAAATATGAAAAGCCGTCACTAACCCCTCTTTAGCACCATCCAAAAACGTATCATAAATAAGAACTTTCTTTTTCATTCCATAAAAAACCACAAACAAAACAAATAATGGAATGATAATTTTAGAAATAGTACTCATTTTCTCTTTCGCCTCCTAAAATAATCAAGAGTAAGACCTGCAACACTTGAACAAAGAGTAGCTAAAATAGCTGGCAAAATAATTTCCTCTGGGTTCGCACTCCCATGCATCAAACGTAAAGCAATCACTGTAGTTGGAATAATGGTAACTCCACTCGTATTTAAAACCAAAAAAGTAATCATCCCATCACTAGCTACTTTTTTATCCTGATTTTCCTTTTGCATCTCCTCCATCGCTTTTAAACCAAAAGGAGTAGCAGCAGACCCTAGACCTAAAGCATTAGCAACAATATTAGAAGTGATATAACCAAGCGCTTTACTATCCCGTTTTAAAGAAGGGAACAACTTGCCAAGCAAAGGTCGAAACACTTTAGAAATACTTTCCAAAACTCCACTTTTCTCTGCAATTTTCATAAGTCCCGACCATAAAACCAAAATAGGAAGCAACTCCAAAACCATTTTTACTCCCCCAGAAGCACTCGTTAAAATGGTATCATTTAAATTGCTCACTTCCCCAAAAAGAAGAGTAAAAACAATACCAATTAAAATAAACAAACCCCAAATTTTATTAATCATGACGGAACCATCCTAGCAACTTTTGTAACCAAGTTTTCTTTTTCTCTTTTTCTTTCTCTAGCTTTACATACACATTTGCTTCTTTCAAAACCTCTTCCTTTAATTGAATTTGTACTTTCCCAACGACTTCTCCATCTTCGTAAGCATCTTTCTTTTGTAACTGAATATTCAAAGAAATATCTTCTTTTTCTCCCTCTTTTAATAAAACAAAAACATCTTCCTTTAAATAAAGTGTTTCATTTTTATAATAATTCTCTCCCTCAATTTTAAAATTATTTTTATCAACAATCTTTTCACTCTTATACTCTTGAAACAAAGCTTCATATATATTTTTATGATCCGCCCAGTCATCAGGATCATTTAAAGTAACGACCGTAATATTGGCAAGATTTTTAGAAGCAGTAGAAACAAGAGTTCTCCTTGCTTTCTCTGTAAACCCAGTCTTTCCTCCTGTTGTGAACTCATAACTAGTAAGTAGCTTATTTTTATTAGTCCAACTGTACGTTTTTTTATCACTTTTGGCTACATATTGTTTGGTACCTACAATCGTACGATACACTTCATTTTTCGAAGCATAACTAGACAAAAGAGCCATATCATAAGCAGTAGAAAGATTCCCTTCTCCCTTATTGTTTTCAAGACCATGTGGATTAATAAATTTTGTATTCTTCATTCCTATTTCTTGGGCTTTAGAATTCATGTAACCTACAAATGTATCTACATCACGTCCTACATACTCGGCAATTGCGAGTGCTGCGTCATTCCCACTTCGAAGCATCAGTCCATAAAGTAAATCTTTTAACTTTATTTTTTCACCTATCTCTACATAAATGCCACTACCAAAAGATTTTAAAACCGTATCTGTAATCGTAACTTCACTTTCGATATCAGCAAGTTCAATAGCAACCACTGCAGTCATAATCTTAGTAATACTAGCAATCAAATGAGGATCATGCGCATTACTCTCATAAAGAACACGATTGGTATCCATATCCATAGCAATCATGTTTCTCGCCGAATAAGCAAAAACATTTCCTGGAACAACTAACAACAATAAAAACAACAACAATTTTTTCATAGACTTCACCTATAAAATTGTATGAAAAAAAAATTATTTTAGACGTAGGACGCATTTTATATCTATCCTTTAAAATGAGAAAGAAAAATCCATAAAATGGAAAAAGGCATGATATAATAGTTAGAAATTTTATCATTCGATATTTATTTTAAATTTTAAAGGAGAAAAAACGATGGGAAATAGATACATAAGCGAAAACAATAAAAGAAAATTATATGCAGAATCGATGGGTCGATGCATGAATCCAAATTGTTGTAAAGAATTATTTTGTGAAAACGGCGACATCATTGAAAAGGCACACATTGATTCTTGGTGCAAAACTACAGACAACTCTTACGAAAATCTAATATTGCTTTGCCCAAATTGTCATACAGAATTTGATAAAAATAAGAGTTTCACACAAGAAGACGTTTTACAATGGAAAGAAATTAGAAGAAAACAGCTGGAAAAATTTTATAGTAAACAATACGAAACTTTTGAAGAATTACAAAAAGAAGTAGCACCAATTCTTCAAGAAAACAAAACCATTTACGAAAGATACTATTTAAATGACAACAAAACACTCTGGGATACTTTTGAATACAAGCTAATAGCGAATAATAGAAAGCTGAAAATATTGTTTTTAGCAAATTTGAATTTGATGCAACAACATCAAGAAAAATCGTATTCGAATCTAGCCTATATTCAAGACTTTATAGGACACGTGGACGAATTCGAAGCAACTCGTACAGCAGAAGAAAAAAATCGAGAAATTCTTTTTCCAGTAGAAATAAATTCCATGTTTGGAATTGCTCCAATGAAAGATTTTATTCTTCCCTCTACAGAATCATTAGAGCTTCTAATTGAAAAGTTAAAAAAACAAGGAAAATTTGAAAAAGTGAACCTTGGTAATTCCCACCCGAATATCCAAATAAAAGAAGGAGAAAAAAGAAAAACTATTTTTTTAGACGATACTCCTAGACTAAGACAACTCTATTACGACTATAAATGTTTTGTAGGTTCGAAAGTTCGTTTACAAAGTTTAAATTATGCATTAAAATATATTCGCTCAAGAAAAGTCGATTTCGATTTTGTATCTGACAACAATTTAAGAAAAATTAGTATCAAAGGAAAAAATATGCTTTTTATTTATGAATATTGCTTAAGTCATTCTGCATTAGAATCTCTTACTCCAGAGGAAAACAGCATTGTAGTTAATCTACACAATTGGAATGGATCAAGTTGCATATCCAAAGAAGCATACAACGTAGCAAAATCTATGAATGTTTTACTACTTACTATGGAAGAATTTTATGAATACATTAATAAAATCAAATAAAACAAACAAGGATATAATAAAACAAATAAAAAAATACACAAAACAATTTGATACAATCAAACATGCATTTTTATTTGGCTCATTTTTAAAACACAAAAAGAGAATTCATGATATTGATTTATTACTTATTTATTCAGAATATACAAGTGAAGTCAAAAATGATTTAATGAAACTAGAAAATAAACTAAAAAAAGAAATTGAAACATTTGTTGACATTACCTCTCTAAGTGTAGAAGAAGAAAAAGAAATTAAATTTTTAGATAGAATTAAACCCCATTATTTGAAATTAAAATAAAAGAAAAGCCATATTTACATTTATATATTTTTTATTTAATTTTTTACGTTTAAAGAAAATACTTGCTAATCGATTATTTTTAATGCTATAATAAATATGTCAAGGAAACTTGCATAAAATAAAAAAGGAATACCTAGTTTTGAAGAGTTAGGTACTATTCCAAAAAATTGTTCAAGTACCGACTTATACAGTTGGTACTATTTTTATTAATATGACTAAAATCACAATAATAAGGAGTATTATGATATTCATTAGAGTTTTCTCTGATTTTCTCATAAT